>NZ_JBHJTL010000075.1:0-40587 GCF_042264065.1 Streptomyces sp. NPDC056222
CCTCTGCGGCCCCCCACCACGGACGGCGCCTCCCGCACCGGTACGACCCTCCAGTACCTCCGCTACGTGGCCGGCAAGCTGGGCGGCGCGGCCGTCTCGCTGCTCGCCGTGCTCGTCACCAGCTTCTTCCTCTTCCGGATCATCCCGGGTGACCCGGTCAAGGCGATGACGCACGGTGTGCCGACATCGGCCGAACAGCTGGCGACCCTGCGTCGGCAGTTCGGGCTCGATCTGCCGCTCTGGCAGCAGTTCACCGACTACTGCGCCAAGGCGCTGAGCGGCGACCTCGGCACCTCGTACCAGTTCCACGCCCCGGTCGGCGATCTCATCGCCACGAAACTGCCGGCCACCCTGCTGCTCACCGGCGTGGCCGTGATGATCTACTCGGCGCTCGGGCTGTGGCTCGGCACCCGCTCCGCCTGGCACCACGGCGGGCTGGGCGACAAGCTCAACACGGGCGTCGCGCTGACCCTGTGGTCCGTGCCGTCGTTCTGGCTCGGACTGCTTCTGATCATCGTGTTCTCGGTGGGCATCGGCCCGATCCCGGGGCTCTTCCCGACGGGCGGCATGGAGTCGGGCGCGGGCGAGACCGGCTTCGCGTACGTTCTCGACGTCGCGCACCACATGGTGCTGCCGGTCCTCACCCTGGTGGCCGTCGGCTAC
This sequence comes from Streptomyces sp. NPDC056222, assembly GCF_042264065.1. Lineage (NCBI taxonomy): Bacteria > Bacillati > Actinomycetota > Actinomycetes > Kitasatosporales > Streptomycetaceae > Streptomyces > Streptomyces sp. NPDC056222. The sequence goes on from NZ_JBHJTL010000075.1 coordinate 664, forward strand.
GCGCAGACCCTCCTGGTGATGCGCTCCTCGCTGCTCGACGAGATGGGCAGCGACTATCTGACCACCGCGCGGGCCAAGGGGCTCCGGGACGACGTCGTACGACGCCGCCACGCGGTTCCGAACGCGCTGCTGCCGACCGTGACGATGGTCTTCATCAACCTCGGCCATGTGGCGGCGGGCTCGATCCTGGTGGAGACCGTGTTCTCCTGGCCGGGGCTCGGCGGGCTGTTCTACCAGGCGCTCAGCGTGCCCGATCTGCCGCTCGTCCAGGGCCTGTTCGTGGTCTTCGCCGGCGCGATGATCGTGATGAACCTGATCGCCGATCTGCTCTATCCGCTGCTCGACCCCCGGGTGGGCCGATGACTTCTCTCACATGGGAACGCCGACGCGGTACGGTGTCCCGCTTCTGGAAGCAGTACCGTACCCACCGCGCCGGTCTCTACGGTCTGGCCGGGCTCGCCGTCATCGCGCTGCTCGCGCTCGCCGCCCCGCTGATCGTCGGCGCCGACGTCCAGTCGGTCACCAATGCGCCGGGTACGGCCCTGGAGCCCCCCAGCGCCGAATTCCCGCTGGGGACCGACCAGTTCGGCCGCTCGCTGCTCGGTCTGCTGCTCTGGGGAGCGAGGATCTCACTGCTCGTCGGCCTGCTCGCGGCGGCGCTGTCGGTCGCCATCGGCACACTCGTGGGCATCATCGCCGGCCACTACGGAGGCTGGTTCTCGACCGTCGTCATGCGGATCACCGACTGGTTCCTGGTGATGCCGACGCTGGTCCTCGCGATCGTGCTGGCGACCGTGCTGTCCCGGTCGATGTGGACGGTGATCCTGGCGATCGGCGTCACCACCTGGCCGACCACCGCCCGGCTGGTGCGGGCCCAGACGATCGCGGTGGAGTCCCGGCCGTACATCGAACGGGCCACCGCGCTGGGCGGCGGACACGGGCACATCATGAGCCGGCACGTGCTGCCCAATGTGATGCCGCTGGTGCTCGCGCAGACCACGCTCGGCATCTCCACCGCGATCCTCACCGAGGCGACGCTCGCCTTCCTCGGCCTCGGCGACCCGACGGTGGTGTCCTGGGGCGGAATGCTCCAGGACGCGCGGGAGGCGGGCGCGGTCTCCTCGGGTCACTGGTGGTACCTCGCCCCGCCCGGGATCGCGATCGCACTGGTCGCGCTCGCGTTCACGCTGTGCGGGCGGGCGGTCGAGTCCGTGCTGAACCCGAAGCTGGGAGTGGGTCGATGAGCCTGCTGGAGGTACGGAACCTGAGCGTGACGTACGGGTCGGGGGCGGCCGCCGTCCCCGCCCTGCGGGGGGTCGATCTGACCCTGGCCGCCGGGCAGAAGCTCGGGGTCGCGGGCGAGTCGGGCTGCGGGAAGTCGACGATGGCGCTCGCCCTGCTGCGCCTGCTGCCGCCGTCGGCCCGGCTGACCGGGGAGATCCTGCTCGACGGCGAGGACGTCCTCGCCATGAAATGGGGACGGCTGCGGGCCGTGCGCTGGGCGGGGGCGTCGATCGTCTTCCAGGGCGCGATGCACTCGCTCAACGCGGTGCACCGGATCGGCGACCAGATCGCCGAGCCGCTGCTCACCCACGGGCGCTCCACCCCGGCGGCAGCACGCAGGCGGGTCGGGGAGCTCCTGGAACACGTGGGGCTGCCGCCCGCGCGGGCGGCGGGCTATCCGCACGAACTGTCCGGCGGGCAACGCCAGCGGGTGATGATCGCGATGGCGCTCGCCTGCGATCCCCGGTTGATCGTGGCCGACGAGCCGACGACGGCGCTGGACGTGATGATCCAGGCGCAGATCCTGCGGCTGATCGAGCGCCTGGTGGCCGACGACGGGATCAGCCTGCTGATGATCAGCCACGATCTCGCCGTGCTCGCCGACACCTGCGACCGGCTCGCGGTGATGTACGCCGGCCGGGTGGTGGAGGAGGGCCCGGCCCGGGCCGTGTACGACGCGGCCGAGCACCCGTACGGACGGGCGCTGTCCTCGGCCTTCCCGAGGATCGGCGACCCGGCGTCCCGGCGGGCTCCGCGCGGGCTCCCGGGCGATCCGCCGGACCCGGCGGATCTGCCGGTCGGCTGCGCGTTCCACCCGCGCTGCCCGATGGCGGTGGAGGTGTGCGGTGAGCAGGACCAGGAACTGCGGGAGGCGGGCGCGGGGCGCCGGGCGGCCTGCGTACACGTGGGGAGTGGCTCGTGAATCCGTTGACACCTGACGGCGGCGCGTCCGAGGCGGGCTCGCCGGTCCGGGCCGGGGCGTCGAGCGCCGCACCATCCGCGCCCGCGCCGTCGACTCCCCTGTTGTCGGCGACCGGACTGAAGGTCACCTTCCCCGGGCGGCGGGGTGCGCCGGCCGCCCGCGCGGTGGACGGGGTGGACCTGGACATCGGCGCGGGCGAGATCGTGGCGCTGGTCGGCGAGTCGGGGTGCGGCAAGACCACGCTGGCCCGTTCGCTGCTCGGCCTGGTGCCCCCGACGTCCGGGACCGTCACCTTCGCCGGGCAGCCGCTGTCGTACACCTCCCGCGCCCTCAAGGCGTACCGGAAGCGGGCGCAGTTGGTCCTCCAGGACCCCAGCGGCTCGCTGAATCCGCGCCACACGGTGTACGACGCCGTGGCCGAGGGGCTGCGGATCCACGGCTACCCGGGGGACGAGCGGGCCGCCGTCGGGGAGGCCCTGTCACGGGCCGGGCTGCGCCCGCCGGAGCGCTTCTTCCTGCGCTACCCGCACGAGCTGTCCGGCGGGCAGCGTCAGCGGGTCGTCATCGCGGGCGCGCTGGTCCTCCAGCCCGAGCTGATCGTCGCGGACGAGCCGGTGGCCTCGCTGGACGCCTCGGTACGGGGCGAGATCCTGGCGCTGCTGCTCCGTCTGCGGGACGAACTGGGCCTGTCGGCGCTGGTCGTCACGCACGACCTGGGTCTCGCGTGGAACATCGCGGACCGGGTGGCGGTGATGTACCTGGGACGGATCGTGGAGACCGGCACGGTGGAGTCGGTCCTGACCTCACCTCAGCACCCGTACACCCGGGCCCTGTTGTCGGTCCTGCCGGAGTCGGAGGGCGAGCCGGTGGTCCTGACCGGCGAGCCCCCGGACCCGGCCCGCATCCCGTCCGGGTGCCGCTTCCACGCCCGCTGCCAGGTTCTGGCCTCGGGGGAGGCGTCCGCCGTCGCGGACCGCTGCCGGGGCGAGGAGCTGCCGGTGCTGGGCGGCAGCGGGGCGCGGGACGTGGCGTGCCACTGGGTGCGTGACGGGGCGGAGGTCACGAGCGGGCGCTGACGCCCGCCGGAGGCGTCTGCGCCGCGCAGAGCCGGAGCTGCGGGGCGGGCCTCGCCCCGGACCTCCGGCGCGGCCCCGATCAGCTCTTCCGGTCGTACGCCTCGGTCAGTTCACGGCAGCGCTTCACGTCGCCGGCCATCGCTTCCAACAGGTCGTCCAGGGTGTCGAACTTCAGCATCCCGCGGACGTACGCCAGGAAGTCCACGGCCACGTGCAGGCCGTACAGGTCGAGCCCTTCCCGGTCGATCGCGTACGCCTCGACGGTCCGCTCGGTGCCGTCGAACTGGGGGTTGGTGCCGACCGAGATCGCGGCCGGCATCCGCTCCCCCGCGGCCGTCAGCCAGCCGGCGTACACGCCGTCGGCCGGGATGGCGGTGTGCGGCAGGGTCTCGACGTTGGCGGTCGGGAAGCCGAGCTCGCGGCCGCGCTGGGCGCCGCGGACGACGATGCCCTCGACTCGGTGCGGGCGGCCGAGGATCTCGCCGGCGCCCTCCATGTCGCCCTCGGCGACCAGGCGGCGGGTGAGCGTGGAGGAGAACGGCTCGCCGCCACCCGCCGTACCGCTCACGTAGAGGTCGACGACCTCGACCTCGTAGTCGTAGGTGGCGCCGAGCTCGGCCAGGAAGTCGACGTTGCCGGCGGCCCGGTGGCCGAACCGGAAGTTCGGACCCTCGATGACGGCCTTCGCGTGCAGCTTGTCGACGAGGACCTTCACGATGAAGTCCGCCGGGGAGAGCTGCGAGAACTCGGCCGTGAAGGGCAGGACGAGCACCGCGTCCACGCCCAGCTTGGCCATCAGCTCCGCGCGCCGGTGGTGCGGGGCGAGCAGGGGCGGGTGGCTTCCGGGCCGTACGACCTCGGAGGGGTGCGGGTCGAAGGTGACGACGACCGAGGGGACGCCGAGCTCGCGGGCGCGGTCCACCGCCCGCCCGATGATCAGCTGGTGCCCGCGGTGCACACCGTCGTAGGAGCCGATGGTGACGACGCTGCGCCCCCAGTCCTGGGGGATGTCCTCCAAGCCACGCCAGCGCTGCACTGTGACCGCTCCTCGTCCGCCTGTTCGCCGATTACGCAGGTCTAAGACTGCCATGCCCACGGCCGTCGTCCCGCATCGGCATGGAACTGCCGAGGCTCAGGACCGTACGGCGGGTGCCGGGGCCGACGACGGAGGCCCATTCCGCGGGGGCGGCGGTGAGCCAGCGGGCCAGCTGGGCCGCGAAGGCGGGGACTTCGCGGGCGAGCTCGCCGAGGCGTCTGTCGAGACAGGTGGCGCCCTCGGGGGTGCGGACGAGGAGGAGGGCGGCGCGGTGGACGAGGTCGCGGGTACGGACCTCGGTGCGCCGCTCGCAGCCGAGGGCGGCGGCGCGCAGCAGGGCGTCGAGGACGGCCAGGTCCCGGGCCTCGTACCGCTCGTGGTCGAGCAGGAGGTCGAGGAGTTCGGTACGCAGGAGGCGGGAGGCGCCGGTGCCGGGGGCGGCGAACACGGGGGCGAGGGCGCTGCGGACCTGGACGGGGCGGTTCTTGAGGAGGCCGGTGACGAGCGGGAAGAGGATCGCGCGGGCGGCCGGTCCGTGTTCGAGGCGCCGGTCGACGAAGGCGGCGGCGTGGCGGGCGCCGTCGGGGTGGCGGTCGACGTATTCACGCACGAGGGCGGCGGCGCGGCGGGCGAGGGCGGGAGTGGTGACCTCGGCGAGGGCGCGGAGCACCTCGCCCGCGGCCTCCCCCGGGCCGTCCAGGCGGGTCTGGAAGGCGGCGAGGACCGGTTCGGGGTGGGTGGGGAGCGCGGCGGCGAGCGCGCACGCCGGGACGCCGGCGTCGGTGAGGGCGCGGGGCAGATGGCGGGAGCGGGTGTGCGGGTCGCGGACGAGGAGGCCGAGGGCGGGGCCGTGCAGGGCGGCGTCGCCGGGGCGGGCGAGCAGGGCGAGGGCCGTGTAGCGGAGGAGTTCACGGTCGGGTCCGGTCGTGACGCGCTCGGCGACGAGGCACCCGTACGCGGCGGCGGCGGCCCGACGGGCGGGGCGCCCGTCGTCGTGGGCCCACCGGTCGACGGCCCGGCACACGGCGGACGGCTCGTCCTCGACGAGGGCGGTCAGCAGCCCGTCGGCGAGCGGATGGGCGGTGGCGACGAGGGCCTCGCAGAGGTCGTCGACGGCGAGGTGCCGATGGGTGTGCAGCAACGCCTGCGCGGCGGTGGCGACGGTGGCGTCCGGCGCGGCGGCCAACGCGCGCGTGTCGCCGAACCAACGACAGAGCAACGGCTGCACACCCCGGGGCTCGGCGACGAGCCGAGCGGCCACGGCATCGAGAAACCGTGGCACCCCATCGCCCCCGGGCGCGGCATCGGCGGGGACGACCCGCCGCAGGAGGTCCATCCGCTCCCCTTCCCCGATGCGCAACGCTTCCCAGAAGACGGGCCCGAAGGGAGCGAAGGCACCGGCGAGGGGGGCGGGGGCGGGCCCGGGCGGGTCGGCGGGCCCGGGCAGGTCGGCGGACCCGGGCAGGTCGGCGGACCCGGGCAGCTCGGTAGGTCCGGGCAGGCCGGCGGGCTGACGCGGCCCGGGTGGGTCGGCCGGCTGACGCGGCCCGGGCAGGCCGGCGGGCCCAGGCGGGCCGACCACCTGATGCGGCCCGGGCAGGCCGACTGGGCGACGCGCCCGCCGTCTGCCGGGTGACCCGGTCGGCTCGTGTGCCTGCGGCCCGCCCGGCGGGTCGGGCGGCTGGTGCGGGCGCGGCCCGGGCGGGCCCGAAGGCCCGGACGGCGCGAGGGTCCGCTGGGCGGGCAGGAGCAGCCTGGGAGCGGGGGCCTGCGGCGGGGGTGGCGGGCCGGTGCCGATGCGGTCGGCGAGATGGCGGAGGACCGGGAGGTAGGGCTTGGGGTCCGGGAGGCGCAGCAGGGTCTGGGACAGGAGTTGGGCGCCCCACCAGGCGGCGTCGGTGGACTCCCGGCCCGCGGCGGACAGGCGGTCGAGGGCGTCGGCCAGGGCCGTCAGGCGCGGCCCGAGCGCGGCAGGACCCTGTTCGCGGTCCAGGAGGAGCAGGGCCTGGACGACCGGGCCGATCCGGTGGCGGGGCACGGGGAGCGAGCGCGCGGGCTCCTCGCCGGTGCCGTGCGCGCCGGGCGGCGGGGGTACGTGTCCTGCCGGCATGGCGCGCGGCGCCCCGGAGCGGGACGGGAGCCCGACCGGCGCGCTCTCGTGCCAGCGGTGGACAAGTGCGTGCAGGGCGCCGTCGACGTCCAGGTGAGCGCCCTGGATCCAGTCGGCGAGCTCCTCGTGACCGAAGCGGTAGCCGGATCCGGCGGGAACGACGAGTCCCTCCGTGAGGACGGCGGACGCCCAGCCGGTCCGCCACGGGAAGATCTCCTCGAAGGACTCCCGGTCCAGTTCCCCCTGCCCCGGCCCGAGGCACCGACGCGCGGCCTCGTGAACCCGCCCCGCCACCCGTGCCGCGAGCCGTCGTACGGCGGTACCCCGTGGGAGTGGGCGGGACCCGGCGGCGATCCGTACCGCGACGCGCAGACACATCAGATCCAGATAGGAGCCGAAGATCTCCTCCCGCCCGGGGCGTCCGGGCACATCGCCGGGCAGCGCCTCGCGCACCTCGGCGAGCAGCCGCAGCGCGAGCGGATGCCGCGCGTCGTCGATCCCCGGATCGGTCCCACTGAGCCCGTATCGCCCCAGGGCCAGGGCCGCCTCGCCCTCGGCCAGGTCCCCGATCGGCACCCCACCGGCGGCACAGGCCGGGGACCCGAGTACGTGCACCGGCGTACGCCCACCGATGCCGGGCTCCGCGCCGGACGGGCCCGAGCCTTCGAGCCCGGCCGGGCCGGTCGGCCCCCAGCCCCCCGAACGGCCGAGGTCGGGCCGTCCGTGTCCGGCATCGCCCCGCGGACCCGACCCCTCACCCCCGCGCGCCGGACCACCTCCGTGCAAGGACTCCGGCGCGTACAGGCCGCTCGCCTGGTCCCAGTGTTCCGGGCGGCAGCCGAGCATCAGGCGGGTGCCGTGGGCGTGGAGCCAGGATTCCGTGCCCTTCGTCCAGGCGGGGAGGCGGTGGGCGAGGGTAGGGGGCATCTCCTCCGGGCCGTCGAGGATCACGAGTAGCGGGCGGCCCGCCGCACGGGCGAGGGCGGCGGCCCGTTCCGGGGTCGCGGTGGTGGCATCACCGCGCGCGCCGGTCGTCGCGACGATCCGGCCGGCCTGGCGCAGGACGCGGGCGACGGCGTCGGCGACCGAGGTGTCCTCCGCGCGCAGGTCCGCGCCGCGCAGCCAGACGGTGGGCGCGGGCTCGGCGCCCCGGGCGCGGTCGGCGCAGTGGGCCGCGAGCGCCGTGGTGCGGCCGGTGCCGGGCGCGCCGACGAGCGCGAGGACCACCGCGCCGCCCTGGGCGAAGGCGGCGAACTCCCGGACGCACACGGCCCGTTCGACGGGCTCACCCCATCCCCTGGGGCCGCCGGCCGAGCCGAGGGAGGTGGCGGTGAGTTCCAGGACGCCCGCCAGGTTCAGGTCCTGGCCGTAGCAGGGGACCGTCGCCGCGTTCCGTCGCAGCAGCGCGGCCAGCGGCTCCACGGCCGCGAGGGACACCGCGTACCCGGCCGCGTCGCGGCGGTCGCCATGCAGCGCGGTACCGAGGACCGCGACCACGGCCCCGGTCCCGGGGTCCACGACCGGGCCGCCGGCGGCCCACCCACCGAGGCGGAGCGCCTCCGCGCCCTCGGTGCCGATGGCCAGTTCGAGGGCGTGGTCGAGGACATGGAAGCGATCGGTGGCGGTGTATGTGACGGACGCACTGCCCAGGACCCGCGCCTCGCGCCAGCCGTGCGCGGCGATCCGCACGTACGTCCCGGCCTCGATCCGGGTCCGGGACGAGACGGGCAGTGGGCGGACCCCGAGCCCCTCGGTCCGTACGAGCGCGAGACCGGCCTCGGGGAGGGTCGTGATGGCATCGGCCTCGGCGAGGCACATCCGCTCGTCGGCGGCGTGCAGCACGATCCGTACGAGCCCGTCGACGGCCTCGTGGCTGGTGACGACGGTCCCCCGGTCGTCGGCGACGAAGCCCGTTCCGCGCGGTCGGCCCGCCAGATCGCAGATCCGTACCAACGTCGCCAGGTCCCCGCGTCCCATGGTGTCGACGGTAGGTCGGCAGTGATCACTCCGAGAAGTGCACCGGACGAACGCGCCCCCCAGCGCTCCCCCGTTTCACTCCGAGCGCCTGCTCGAAGGGGTGAATGAGGGGTTCGGAGTGGATAGACAGTCCCCGGAGGGGGATCGTGGAGCGGCCCCGCGCGCGTCCCCGCTCCACCATGATCAGGGCCGTCGGCCCCTGTGCGAAGGCCGCTCAGCCGAAGACGGCCAGGCTCTTGGCCTTGCCCTTCTGCTCCTCCACGAGAGCCAGCAGCCGACCGTCCGGGGCGAAGACCGCCACGGGGCCCGCCGGATAGGACGGCATCTCCAGACGGACGCCGTTCAGCAGCAGCCGGGCCCGCTTCTCGTCGACATCCCAGCGGGGGAACGCCGCCCCGGCCGCCTCGGCGACCGGCATGACCGTCAGCTCCTCCTGGAGCTGGTCCAGGGTCCTGGCCGAGTCCAGCTTGTAGGGGCCGACCCGAGTTCGCCGCAGCGCGGTCAGATGACCGCCCACGCCGAGCCCGGCGCCCAGGTCACGGGCGAGCGCCCTGATGTACGTACCGGAGGAGCAGACCACGGAGACGACGAGGTCGACGACGGGCGTGCCGTCCTCGGCGGTGGCCTCCCGGACGTCGTACACCTGGAAGGACGAGACCGTGACCGGCCGGGCCGGGATCTCGAACTCCTCGCCGCCGCGCACCCGCGCGTACGACCGCTTGCCGTCGATCTTGATGGCGGAGACCTTCGACGGCACCTGCATGATGGCGCCGGTCAGCTCCGCCACTCCCGCGTCGATCCCCTCACGGGTCACCTTGGACGCGTCCACGGAGGCCGTGATCTCGCCCTCGGCGTCGTCGGTGATCGTGGTCTGGCCGAGACGGATGGTGCCGAGGTACTCCTTCTCGGTCAGCGCGAGGTGACCGAGCAGCTTGGTCGCCCGCTCCACGCCGAGGACGAGGACGCCCGTCGCCATGGGGTCGAGCGTGCCCGCGTGGCCCACGCGGCGGGTCTTGGCGATCCCGCGCATCTTGGCCACGACGTCGTGCGAAGTGAAGCCCGACGGCTTGTCGACGATGACAAGGCCGTCGGGCGTCTTTGCGGTGCTCATCAGGCGGTGGTGCCCTCTTCGTCCTCGTCCTCGGGCTTGCGGTACGGGTCGGCCTCGCCGGCGTACTTCGCGCCCGAGGACGCCTCGCGCACCTTGGCGTCCGAGGCCCGCGCCTTGTCGAGGAGGTCCTCGATCGTCTTGGCGGTCTCCGGAAGGGCGTCCGCGACGAAGGTCAGCGTCGGCGTGAACTTCGTCCCGGCGGCGGCACCGACGGCGGAGCGCAGGATGCCCTTGGCGCTCTCCAGTCCGGCGGCCGCGCTGGCCCGCTCCTCGTCGTCGCCGTAGACCGTGTAGAAGACCGTGGCCTCCCGCAGGTCACCGGTGACGCGGGTGTCCGTGATGGTCACGTGCGTACCCAGGCGCGGGTCCTTGATGCCGCGCTGCAGCTTCTCGGCGACCACCTCCCTGATGAGGTCCGCCAGCTTCTTCGCCCGCGCGTTGTCGGCCACTGGTCCTTCTCCTTCTTCGCCTTGCTCATTCAGTCTTCATCAGTGTGGAGCCTGCGTCGCACCGACAGCAGCTCCACCTCGGGCCTGGCCGCCACCAGCCGCTCGCAGCGGTCCAGTACGTCCGACACGAACCCCGGGTCCCCGGACACCAGCGCGACGCCCAGCCGGGCCCTGCGATGGAGGTCCTGGTCGCCCACCTCGGCCGCGCTCACGGAGAACTTGCGCTGGAGCTCGGCGACGATGGGCCGGACGACGGAGCGTTTCTCCTTCAACGAATGAACGTCGCCGAGGAGCAGATCGAAGGACAGAGTCCCCACGTACATGTAGTGCCGGATGTCCCGCCGGTTCGGGTTCGGTGGCCCGCCACGCCGTCGCTTGGCAGGAACACCAGAACCGTACACGCAACGGCCGGGGCCGATCGACGGAAATAACTCCCGCCGACCGGCCCCGTCCCACCCGCCGCCCGGCCACCACCCCTGGTGGACCGCGCTACGCGCGGGCTGTTACCAATTGCGCTCAGGCGCGCGGCTTCTCGCGCATCTCGTACGTCGCGATGACGTCGTCGATCTTGATGTCGTTGAAGTTTCCGAGGTTGATACCGCCCTCGAAGCCTTCGCGGATCTCGGTGACGTCGTCCTTGAAGCGGCGCAGACCGTGGATCGTGAGGTCCTCGGCGATGACCTTGCCGTCGCGGACGAGGCGCGCCTTGGTGTTGCGCTTGACCTCGCCGGAGCGGATGAGGACACCGGCGATGTTGCCCAGCTTGGACGAGCGGAAGACCTCGCGGATCTCCGCCGTACCGAGCTCGACCTCTTCGTACTCCGGCTTGAGGAGGCCCTTGAGCGCCGCCTCGATCTCCTCGATCGCCTGGTAGATGACCGAGTAGTACCGGACGTCGACGCCCTCGCGCTCCGCCATCTGCGCCGCGCGGCCCGCAGCGCGGACGTTGTAGCCGATGACGATGGCGTCGGAGCCCATGGCCAGGTCGATGTCCGACTCGGTGACCGCACCCACACCGCGGTGCAGGACACGGATGTCGACCTCTTCGCCGACGTCGAGCTGGAGCAGCGAGGCCTCCAGGGCCTCGACCGCACCGGACGCGTCGCCCTTGATGATGAGGTTGAGTTCCTGGACGAGACCGGCCTTGAGCACCTTGTCGAGGTCCTCGAGGGACACCCGGCGGACGCGCTTGGCGAAGGCGGCGTTGCGCTCACGCGCCGCGCGCTTCTCGGCGATCTGACGGGCCGTACGGTCCTCGTCGACAACCAGGAGGTTGTCGCCGGCACCCGGGACGTTGGTGAGACCCAGGACCAGGACGGGAGTCGACGGGGTCGCCTCCTCGACGTTGTTGCCCTTGTCGTCGAGCATCGCCCGGACACGGCCGTACGCGTCGCCGACCACCACGGTGTCGCCGATGCGCAGCGTTCCGCGCTGGACCAGGACGGTCGAGACGGCACCGCGACCACGGTCGAGGTGCGACTCGATCGCAATACCCTGCGCGTCCTGGTTCGGGTTGGCCCGCAGGTCGAGCGAGGCGTCGGCGGTGAGGACGACGGCCTCGAGCAGGGAGTCGATGTGCAGACCCTGCTTGGCGGAGATGTCGACGAACATCGTGTCGCCGCCGTACTCCTCGGCCACCAGACCGAACTCGGTCAGCTGACCGCGGACCTTGGTCGGGTCCGCACCCTCGACGTCGATCTTGTTGACCGCGACGACGATCGGGACGCCGGCGGCCTTGGCGTGGTTGAGCGCCTCGATCGTCTGCGGCATGACGCCGTCGTTGGCCGCGACCACGAGGATCGCGATGTCGGTCGACTTCGCACCACGGGCACGCATGGCGGTGAACGCCTCGTGACCCGGGGTGTCGATGAAGGTGATGCGACGCTCTTCGCCGTTGACCTCGGTACCCACCTGGTAGGCACCGATGTGCTGGGTGATGCCACCGGCCTCGCCCGCGACGACGTTCGTCTTGCGGATCGCGTCGAGAAGTCGGGTCTTACCGTGGTCGACGTGACCCATGACGGTGACGACCGGCGGACGGGAGACCAGAGCCTCTTCGCCGCCCTCGTCCTCGCCGAACTCGATGTCGAAGGACTCGAGGAGCTCGCGGTCCTCCTCCTCCGGCGAGACGATCTGAACGGTGTAGTTCATCTCCTCGCCGAGCATCGTCAGCGTGTCGTCGGAGACGGACTGCGTGGCCGTGACCATCTCGCCGAGGTTCATCATCACCGCGACGAGCGACGCCGGGTTGGCGCCGATCTTCTCGGCGAAGTCGGTGAGGGACGCACCGCGCGACAGGCGAATGGCTTCGCCGTTGCCGCGAGGCAGCATCACGCCGCCGACCGACGGGGCCTGCATGGCCTCGTACTCCTGGCGCCTCTGACGCTTCGACTTGCGACCGCGACGCGCGGGACCGCCGGGACGACCGAAGGCGCCCTGCGTGCCACCACGGCCACCGGGGCCACCGGGACGGCCACCGAAGCCGCCGGGACGACCGCCGAAGCCGCCGCCACCGCCGCCGGGACCACCCGGACGACCGCCGCCGCCACCGGGACCACCGGGACGACCGGCGAAGCCGCCGCCGCCACCGCCGGGACCGGCCGGACGACCGGCGAAGCCGCCGCCGCCACCGGGACGACCGCCGCCGCCACCCGGACGACCACCGGGGCCACCGGGGCCACGGCCGCCGGGGCCACCACCGGGACGCGGGCCGGCAGCGGGACGCTGCGGCATCATGCCCGGGTTCGGACGGTTACCGCCGGGCGCGCCGCCCGGACGGGGAGCCTGCGGACGAGGCATGCCACCGGGGGTCGGACGAGCGCCGCCCTGGCCCTGGGGACGCGGGGCGCCACCGGGGCCGCCCTGCGGACGCGGGGCACCCGGAGCGGCACCGCCGCCGGGACGGGGGGCACCGCCACCCGGACGGGGCGCCTGCGGGCGCGCCATTCCGGTGGAGCCACCCGAGGTGAAGGGGTTGTTGCCCGGACGCGGACCGGCCGGACGGGCACCGCCCGGACGCGGAGCGCCCTGGCCCTGCGGACGCGGGGCACCCTGGCCCTGCGGACGCGGCGCGCCCTGACCCGGACGGGCGGGGCGCTCGCCGGTGGGACGGGGTCCCGGGGCCGCGCCACCGGGACGCTGACCGGCGGCGGGAGCCGACGGGGGCGCGGTGAACTCGGGGGCGGCCGGAGCCGGCGTGACCGGCTTGGGCGCGGGCTTCGGACCCGGGCGGGGGCCCGAGGCGGCCGGAGCCGGAGAGGGGGTGCTGCTCGCGGGCGCGGCCGGAGTGACCGGAGCCGGCGCCGCAGGCGCGGCGGGGGCCGGCTTGGGGGCCGGGGCGCCGGGCTTGGGGGCAGCGGGACGTGCCGCGGCGGCCGGAGACGGCGCCGCGGGCTTCGAGGGGGCGGCCTTGCGAGGCGCGCCAGGCTTCGCAGCGGTCTTGCCGGCGCCACCGCCGGGACCCTGCAACGCATCAGTCAACTTGCGCACGACCGGCGCCTCGATAGTCGAGGACGCCGAACGGACGAATTCACCGAGTTCTTGGAGCTTGGCCATGACGACCTTGCTCTCCACACCGAACTCCTTGGCGAGTTCGTATACCCGGACCTTAGCCACTTCGCTCCTTTTAGGTCCGGTTACCGCCGGACCGTCGCTACTTCATGGGCGTACTCATCGCGTACTCATCGAGTGCTCATCGCAATCTCGACCTACTTCCAACTCGCGAGGTACCTGACCGCACGGTCTTCCGTGCCGTACTTCTTCTTACAAAGCCTGCCGCTCTACGTGATAGCGAATATCCGCCGTTTCGAGCGGACCCTGGACCCTGAAGGCCCTCGGGAACGCCCGGCGGCGGACCGCCAGGTCGAGGCAGACCGAGGCGGGATGCAGATACGCACCCCGGCCGGGCAGCGTACCGCGATGATCGGGGACACATGCGCCCTCGACCTCCACGATGCGCAGCAAATCGCTCTTGGCCGCCCGCTCCCGGCATCCCACACAGGTTCGCTCAGGGCACGCTCGGTCTTGCGTCCGGCCAGACACGGCTAAGTCTACCTCCCCGTAGCGACCTCACCCGTTTGGGGCAAGAATCGAACGGTCGTTTGTCGTGATCTCGCCCTCACACAACGTGACGAGAGCGGGAGCTGTTCCCTGCGGCAGCCCTGCGGCGCGACTCAGTCGCGGTCGCGCTGCTCGTCGGAGGGGTGCTCCGTGTCCGGACGGATGTCGATGCGCCAGCCGGTGAGGCGGGCGGCGAGGCGGGCGTTCTGCCCTTCCTTGCCGATGGCCAGCGACAGCTGGTAATCGGGCACGGTCACCCGGGCGGAACGGGCGGCCAGGTCGACGATCTCGACTTTCGAGACCCGGGCCGGGGAGAGCGCGCTGGCCACCATCTCGGCCGGGTCGTCGGACCAGTCGACGATGTCGATCTTCTCGCCGAGCAGCTCCGCCATGACGTTGCGGACACGGCTGCCCATGGGGCCGATGCAGGCGCCCTTGGCGTTCAGGCCCGAACGGGTGGACCGTACGGCGATCTTGGTGCGGTGACCGGCCTCACGGGCGATCGCCGCGATCTCGACGGAACCGTCGGCGATCTCGGGGACCTCCAGCGCGAAGAGCTTCTTCACCAGATTGGGGTGGGTGCGCGAAAGGGTGACGGACGGACCGCGGACACCCTTGGCGACGCGGACCACGTACGTGCGCAGCCGCAGGCCGTGCGTGTACTCCTCGCCCGGCACCTGCTCCTGCACCGGAAGGATGGCTTCCAGCTTGTCGTCGAGCTTGACGAGGACGTTCTTCGGGTCCTTGCCCTGCTGCACCATGCCGGCGACGATGTCGCCCTCGCGGCGGGCGTACTCGCCGAAGGTGACGTCGTTCTCGGCGTCGCGCAGCCGCTGCTGGATGACCTGACGGGCAGTGCTCGCCGCGATCCGGCCGAAGTCCGACGGGGTGTCGTCGAAGTCCTTGGGCTCCTGGCCCTCCTCCAGTTCGGAGGGGTCCTCCTTGGCCCACACCGTCACATGACCGGTCTGCCGGTTCAGCTCCACGCGCGCGTGGCGGCGGGCGGACGGGGTGCGGTGGTATGCGATGAGGAGGGCCGACTCGATCGCCTCGACCAACAGGTCGAAGGAGATCTCCTTCTCTTGTGCCAAGCCCTTCAGGAGCTTCACGTCGATGTCCACGGCTACGCCTCCTCTTCCTTCTTGTCCTTGCGGTTGAACTCGATCTCGACACGCGCCTTGGCGATGTCGGCGAACTCGACCCGGCGGGCGGTGGGCTTGCGCCCCTTCACGCCCGGCACTTCGAGGTCGATGCCGTCGTCGTCCACGGTGAGGATCCGCGCGACGAGCTCTCCACCGTCGTTCAGCTGCAGCTTGGCAAGGCGGCCGGTGGCGCGCACGTAGTGACGGGGCTCGGTGAGCGGGCGCTCCGCGCCCGGGGTGCCGACCTCAAGGGTGTACTCCCCCTCGCCCATCGCGTCCGTCTCGTCCAGCTTCGCCGAGAGCGCGCGGCTCACATCGGCGACCTGGTCCAGGTCGGCTCCCTCGTCGGAGTCGACGACGACGCGCAGCACCCGCTTGCGTCCCACGGAGGCCACCTCGAGCTCTTCGAGATCGAGTCCCTGCGAGGCGATGAGCGGCTCAAGGAGTGCTCGCAGCCTGTCGCTCTGGGTGGTGCTCATCCGGGTGACTCCTCGGCCGCGTGTGCTGTTGTGGGTTCGTCGCGTGTCAGACCAAAGGGTATCCGGTCGCGGGGGGTGTTGCCGTCCACGGGGCCGGGGGCCGCGGGTACGCTCGCCTGCGGTGATCTTCGACCGAGGCCGAGGGAGTGGATGTGGGGCGCACGGGGACCGTGGGCAGGCGGGCGCTCCTGGCGGCGGGGGCGGTGACGCTGGTCGGCTGCACGTCCGAATCGGGTGGTGGTGAGCGGCCGAGGAAGCAGACCGCGGCCGAACGGGCGGCGCTCGCGGAGGCGGCTCTGCGCCGCGGATCGGTGACGACGAGCCTGACCCTGCTGGAACGTTACGACGCGGTGCTGGCCGCGCACCCCTCGCTGACGGAGCGGCTGACCCCGCTGCGACGCGCGGTGGCCGCGCACGCAGCCGCCCTGGCCGAGGGCGTGACACCGCTGCCGACCGGCGGGTCCACCGCGAGCGGGGAGGCGCACGATTCCGAAGGCACGGAGGCCAAGGCCGGCCCTTCGGCGGACACCCCCGGTGCCGCCGCGTCCGCTCCCGGTCCCACCGCGTCGGGCCCCGCGGCCGCGGCCGTTGCGGCCGACCCGGCGGTCGCCCTCAAGGACCTGGCGGCCGCCGTCCGCAGGACCGCCGACGCACACACGGCGACGCTGCTCGACGCACCGCCCGAGTACGCCCGGCTGCTCGCCTCGGTGGCGGCGGCCGGCGCGGCGCACGCCTATCTGCTGACCGAAGGAGGCCGGGGATGAGCGCCCTGGACGCGGCGCAGGCCGCGCTCGCCGCCGAACACGCGGCGGTGTACGGATACGGGGTCGTCGGCGGCCGGATCGGTACCGAACGGCGCGCGGAGGCCACCTCGGCGTACGAGGCGCACCGGGCCCGGCGGGACGGGCTGCGCAGGACCGTACGGGACCTGGGCGGGGAGCCGGCCGCGGCGGCGGCGGGCTACGAGCTGCCGTTCCCGGTGCCGGACACGGCCGCGGCCGTACGGCTCGCGGCGGTCCTGGAGGACCGGGTGGCGGGGGTGTACTCCGATCTCGTACGGGCCGCCGAGGGACCGCTGCGGCGGGACGCGGCCGCCGCGTTGCGCGAGGCAGCGGTACGGGCCGTTCGCTGGCGTGGCACCGACGTAACCTTTCCTGGGCTCGCCGAGCGCGTGTGAGTCCGGCTCTGACGGCCCTGACCAGGCTCCGGTACTGCAGAAGGAACAACGTACGCATGGGTTTCGAACCGCCGCAGCGACTGGTACGGGTGCTCGGCGAGACGTACGGGAACGCCGTCGCGGCCGAGTGGCTCGGGAAACTGCCCGAGCTGGCGCGGACCGCGCTGGAGCACGCCTCCCTGGAGAGCGAGCGGGTGGTGGCGCCCGGCGGACGCAGCAGCCTGGTCGTCCTCGTACGGCAGCAGGACGGCTCCCCGGCGGCTCTGAAGATCGCCCCCGAGCTCGCCCGGCCCGACCTGGAGCGGGACGCGCTGGCGCACTGGAACGGCTGGGGCGCGGTACGGCTCCTGGAGGCGCCCGAGGACGGCTCGCTGGTCCTCGAACGGCTGCACACCGAGGTGTCGCTGCGGTCCCTCCCGGAGGCGAAGGCGCTGCTCGAGGCGGCGGGCACGGTCCGGAAGCTGTGGGTCGAGCCGCCCGCGGAGCACGGTTTCGAGTCGGTGGCCGAGCGCACGGCCTGGCAGGCGACGGCGATGGAGCCCTACCGTGCCGACGCCGAGGCCGGTGCGCTGACGGCCGCCGCGCTGGCGGCACGCGAGGAGCTGGTCGCCGACTCCCCCGAGACGCTGCTGCTGCACGGCTGCTTCCGGCAGGGCAAGGTCCTGGCGGGCGAACGCGCGCCCTGGCTGGCCGTGGGCCCCGAGCCGCTGGTGGGCGAGCGCGCCTACGATCTGGCGCGGCTCGTACGGGACCGGGTCGAGGACCTGGTGGCGGCCTCGGCGGGGGCGTCGGCGGCCCGTCGGCGGGTCAACAAGCTGGCGGACTCGCTGGAGGTGGACCGGGAGCGGCTGCGGGGCTGGACGCTCTTCCGGGCGGTCGAGTCCGGTACCCGGGCGCTGGCGGCGGGGCGACATCAGGACGCGGAGCTGTTGCTGGAGTTCGCGGGCTGGCTGTAGGGGAATACCCTTCCTGTAACGCTCTGCTCGGACCTCAGGGGGCCGTGATGCTCGAGGAGCTGTTGACAGCGGCGGCGGCGACCGGAGTGGCGGTCGTGGTGTACGCGGGTGCGGCCGCGCGCGTGGTGAAGCAGTACGAACGGGGCGTGGTGTTCCGCTTCGGTCGGCTGCTGAACGATGTCCGCCAGCCGGGGTTCACGATGATCGTGCCGGTCATCGACCGGCTGCACAAGGTGAACCTGCAGATCGTGACGCTGCCCGTGCCGGCGCAGGAGGGCATCACCCGGGACAACGTGACGGTGCGGGTGGACGCGGTCGTGTACTTCAAGGTGGTCGACGCGGCGGACGCGCTGGTGCGGGTGGAGGACTACAAGTTCGCGGTCTCGCAGATGGCGCAGACGTCGCTGCGGTCGATCATCGGCAAGAGCGATCTGGACGACCTGCTGTCGAACCGGGAGAAGCTCAACCAGGGGCTCGAGCTGATGCTGGACAGTCCGGCGATGGGCTGGGGCGTCGCGATCGACCGGGTCGAGATCAAGGACGTCTCGCTGCCGGAGACGATGAAGCGCTCGATGGCGCGGCAGGCGGAGGCGGACCGGGAGCGGCGGGCGCGGGTGATCAACGCGGACGCGGAGCTGCAGGCGTCGAAGAAGCTGGCGGAGGCGGCGGCGGTGATGTCGGAGCAGCCGGCGGCGCTGCAGCTGCGGCTGTTGCAGACGGTGGTGGCGGTGGCGGCGGAGAAGAACTCGACGCTGGTGCTGCCGTTCCCGGTGGAGCTGCTGCGGTTCCTGGAGCGGGCGGCGCCGACGCAGGGCGTGGCGGGCGGGGAGTCGGCCGCGCCGCATGTGCCGGTGGCGGCACCGGAGACCTTCCAGGACCCCTTGCCGGGCCTCCCTGCGGAGCCCCGCCCCACGAGGGACCTCCCGGACCTGTCGGACCTGGCGGACCTCCCACCCCTACCGGACGAGACCGTCGCGGGGCCCCCGGCGGACCCGATCCCACGGGACGAGGCGGCGTAGGGCACGCGGGGGTCGACGTCGGGCGCCCGGCCCTGAGCCCGTAGGCACCCTCGTTGCGGGCAGGCGCTCTCCAGGGCGGTGCCCACCCTCAGCCCTCGCCACCCGGTCGTGAGCAGGCGCTCCACGGGGGCGGTGCCCACCCCTCAACCCCGCTCACGCGGGTTGTGGACAGGTGTTCCCGGGCGGTGCCCACCCCTCACAACCCCGCTCACGCGGGTTGTGGGCAGGCGTTCCGGGCGGTACCCACCCCTCACAACCCCGCTCACACGGGTTGTGGGCAGGCGTTCCGCAGGGCGGAACGGGTGGGCACAACCCGACAACGGCGCCGCACCCTTGCGCACCGTACGGACCGGGAGCCTGGGCCCGGCAAGGGCACCGTTCCGTTGTGCCCACCCTCCCCCAGACTCCGTCCGGGGGGACCCCCAGCCCCAGCGGAACAGTTGCCCACAACGGGGGGTGGGTGGGCGAGGTCGTGAGGGTGGGCGCCGGCCCGGCGGAATCGTTGTCCGCAACGGAGGTGGGGAGGGTGATGCGTGGGTGGGTCCGGGCCGGCGGAGCGCGGGCCCGCAGGGGGTGAAGAGGCGCCGCCCCCTGCCTCGGGGAGGCAGGGGGCGGCTTGGGGCGAAGTGTTACGCGCTCAGGCGCGCGATCGCCTCGGCCACCGGGAGTTCCTCGCGCTCACCCGTGCGGCGGTCCTTCAGTTCCACGACGCCCTCCGCCGAGCGGCGGCCGGCGACCAGGATCTTCGGGACGCCGATCAGCTCCGCGTCGGTGAACTTCACGCCCGGCGAGACGCCCGCCCGGTCGTCGACCAGGACCCGCAGGCCCGCGGCGCGCAGCTGCTCCGAGACCTCGAGCGCCAGCTCGGTCTGGAGGGCCTTGCCCGCCGCGACGACGTGGACGTCGGCCGGGGCGACCTCGGCGGGCCAGCACAGGCCCTTCTCGTCGGCCGACTGCTCGGCCAGCGCGGCGACCGCGCGCGAGACACCGATGCCGTACGAGCCCATGGTCACGCGGACCGGCTTGCCGTTCTGGCCGAGGA
Organism: Streptomyces sp. NPDC056222; assembly: GCF_042264065.1. Classification (NCBI taxonomy): domain Bacteria; kingdom Bacillati; phylum Actinomycetota; class Actinomycetes; order Kitasatosporales; family Streptomycetaceae; genus Streptomyces; species Streptomyces sp. NPDC056222. The sequence goes on from NZ_JBHJTL010000075.1 coordinate 20,503, forward strand.
CGTCGAGCTTGAGGGCGTCGGCGTACTTGCGGCCCAGCTGGAAGATGTGGCCGATCTCGATCGCGCGGTCCAGCGTCAGGCCGGTGCCGCACTTCGGGCACGGGTCGCCCTCCTGGACGACCACGACGTCGACGTACTCGTCGACCTCGAAGTCACGCCCCGCGACGACGTTCTTCGCGTGCATCCCGTCCTTGTTCGCGCCCGTGATCCACGCCGTGCCGGGCGCCACGCGCGGGTCGGCGATGTACGTGACCTTCCCCAGGCCCTGCGGGCCGACGTACCCGCGGACGAGGTCCCGGCGCTCGGCGAAGTCGGCCTCGGTGACCATCTCGACGGTCGCGGGGGCGAAGTGCTCCTCGACCTTGCCCATGTCGACCTCGCGGTCGCCGGGGACGCCCACCGCGACGATCTCGCCGTCGACCTTCACCAGGAGGTTCTTGAGCGTGGCGGAGGCCGGCACGCCGAGGGAGGCGGCCAGGGTCTCGATGGTCGGGGTGTCGGGGGTGGGGATCTCCTCGAGCGCCGGGACGGCGGAGCCGTCGACCGGCTTGAGCTCGTAGGAGATCGCCTCGGTGTTGGCGGCGAAGTCGCAGTTCGGGCAGTCGGCGAAGGTGTCCTCGCCGGCCTCGGCCGGGGCGAGGAACTCCTCGGACTTCGAGCCGCCCATGGCGCCCGCGGTGGCGGCGACGATGCGGTAGTCGAGGCCGAGGCGCTCGAAGATGCGCTTGTAGGCCTCGCGGTGCAGGGCGTAGGACTGGGCGAGGCCCTCGTCCTCCGTGTCGAAGGAGTACGAGTCCTTCATCTGGAACTCGCGGCCGCGCAGGATGCCGGCGCGCGGGCGGGCCTCGTCGCGGAACTTCGTCTGGATCTGGTACAGGATGACCGGCAGGTCCTTGTAGGACGAGCACTGGTCCTTGACCAGGAGCGTGAAGATCTCCTCGTGGGTCGGGCCGAGGAGGTAGTCGCCGCCCTTGCGGTCGTTGAGGCGGAAGAGCTCGGCGCCGTACTCGTCCCAGCGCCCGGTCGCCTCGTAGGGCTCACGCGGCAGCAGGGCGGGGAGCAGCACCTCCTGGGCGCCGATGGCGTCCATCTCCTCGCGGACGATGCGCTCGACGTTGGAGAAGACCTTCTTGCCCAGGGGCAGCCAGCTCCAGATGCCGGCGGCCGTACGACGGACGTAGCCGGCCCGGACGAGGAGCTTGTGGCTGAGGACCTCGGCGTCCGCCGGGTCGTCGCGCAGCGTCTTCGCCATCAACTGGGACATGCGCTGGACCGGTACGTTGGCCATGGTTCTCGTACTCCTGCCGGGTAAGGGTGATGGCAGGAGGTTAGCCGGGCGGCACCGGCTCGGTGAAATCAGTTCCGTGGCGAACCGGTTGCGCGGAGTCCGTTCCGGCGCGGCAACGGCAGCGGGGCGCCCATGACGGCGTACGGGCGGGGCGCGCTGGGGAAGTGGACCTGACGGGCCAGGTCCTGGTAGCCGAGGGCCCGGTACAGACCGCGGGCCGGGCTCTCCGTGTCGATCGCCGAGAGGATCGACCGGGGCAGGTCCGACTGGTCGGTGATGGCGGTGATCAGCTCACGGCCGATGCCCCGCCCCTGGTAGGAGGGGTGGACATGGAGCTCGGTGATCACGAACGAGTCGTCGAGCCAGTCCGCGGTGCCGCCGGCGCGGAGGTACGGCTCCACGATGCCGGACCACCAGTGGGTGCGGTCGTTGGGCATCCCGTACACGAAGCCGATCAGCCGGCCTGCGGCGTTGGTCGCACCGTAGGCGCAGGCGCCGGGGTTGAGCAGATGGCGGAGCACGATGTGGCGTCGTACGACGATCTCGTCCTCACTGAGCCCGAAGGCGAGCGCTTGGACGGCGAGGGCGTCGTCCACCCGCGCGGCGAGATTGACCGGTCCGATCGTGACGTCAGCGGCATCCATGCGCGCACCTTACAAGTGCCTCAGAAGAGCACGCTCATGAAGGCCCCGACCTCGCGGAAGCCGACGCGGCGGTACGAAGCCCTGGCCGGGGCGTTGTAGTCGTTGACGTAGAGGCTGACGACCGGGGCGACGTCGGCGAGGGCGTAGCGCAGCACGGCGGCCATTCCGGTCTCGGAGAGGCCGCGGCCGCGGAACTCGGGGGCCACCCAGACGCCCTGGATCTGGCAGGCCTGGCGGGTGGCGGCGCCGATCTCGGCCTTGAAGACGACCTTGCCGTCCTCGATGCGGGCGAAGGAGCGGCCGGCGCCGACGAGTTCGGCGACGCGGGCCTGGTAGAGCAGTCCGCCGTCGCCGGCCATCGGCGAGATGCCGACCTCCTCGGTGAACATGGCCACGCACGCGGGCATGATCACCTCCATCTCGTCCTTGCGGATGCGGCGGACGAGGGGGTCGGGCTCGACGGTGGCGGAGGGCTCCTCGGTGACCATCAGGGGCTGGTGGCCGCGGACGTCGCGGGCGGGCCCCCAGCTGGGCTCGAGGAGCCTCCAGAGCTGGGTGGTGGGCTCGGAGGGGCCGACGATGGAGGAGCAGCGGCGGCCGGTCCTGCGGGCGCGTTCGGCGAAGGCGCGGACGGCGTCGGGGGTGGCGCAGATGGGGACGAGGTTGGCGCCGGAGTAGCAGAGGGAGCGCAGCTGTCCGTCGGCGTACCAGCCCCACATCTCGCCGCCGAGGCGCCAGGGGTCGAGGCCGGCCGCTTGGACGCGGGCGGCGACGAAGGCGTTCTCGACGGGGGCGCTCTCGAGGACGGCGAGCGCGGCGCCGAGGTCGACGGGTTCGAGGACCCGGGTGGTGGTCTGCGTCAACACGAGGGGGCCTCACCATGCGGTCTGCTGATCTCCGCACTGTACCCGGAGCGTCGCGGAGGTGTCGGGCGAGCGCGACGAAGCCCCGCCGGGGCCCGGTTCGACGGGCGCCGCGACGGGGCTTCGTGGGGTGCTCGGGCCGGTCAGACGCCGATGGCGACCGTCGGCTCGCCGGACATCACGCCGTCCTTCTCCATCTGCTCGGCGATCTTCAGCGCCTCTTCGATGAGGGTCTCGACGATCTTCGACTCGGGGACGGTCTTGATGACCTCGCCCTTGACGAAGATCTGGCCCTTGCCGTTGCCGGAGGCGACGCCGAGGTCGGCCTCGCGGGCCTCGCCGGGGCCGTTGACGACGCAGCCCATGACGGCGACGCGCAGCGGGACCTCCATGCCCTCGAGGCCGGCGGTGACCTCTTCGGCGAGCTTGTAGACGTCGACCTGGGCGCGGCCGCAGGACGGGCAGGAAACGATCTCCAGGCGGCGCGGCTTGAGGTTCAGCGACTCCAGGATCTGGTTGCCGACCTTGACCTCCTCGACCGGCGGCGCGGAGAGCGAGACGCGGATGGTGTCGCCGATGCCCTCGGAGAGCAGCGCGCCGAAGGCGACGGCGGACTTGATGGTGCCCTGGAACGCGGGGCCGGCCTCGGTGACGCCGAGGTGCAGCGGGTAGTCGCAGGCGGCGGCGAGCTGGCGGTAGGCGTTGACCATGACGACCGGGTCGTTGTGCTTGACCGAGATCTTGATGTCGCCGAAGCCGTGCTCCTCGAAGAGGGAGGCCTCCCACAGCGCGGACTCGACCAGCGCCTCGGGGGTGGCCTTGCCGTACTTCTTCAGCAGCCGGGCGTCGAGCGAGCCCGCGTTGACGCCGATCCGGATCGGGGTGCCCGCGGCCTTGGCCGCGTGCGCGATCTCCTTGACCTTGTCGTCGAACTGCTTGATGTTGCCGGGGTTGACGCGGACCGCGGCGCAGCCGGCGTCGATGGCGGCGAAGACGTACTTCGGCTGGAAGTGGATGTCCGCGATCACCGGGATCTGCGACTTCTTGGCGATGGTCGCCAGCGCGTCGGCGTCGTCCTGGGTGGGGCACGCCACGCGGACGATCTGGCAGCCGGAGGCGGTCAGCTCGGCGATCTGCTGGAGCGTGGCCCCGATGTCGGAGGTCCGGGTCGTCGTCATGGACTGGACAGAGACGGGTGCGTCGCCGCCCACGGCCACCGATCCGACCTGGATCTGGCGGCTCTTGCGCCGCTCGGCGAGCCTGGTCGGAACGGACGGAATACCGAGAGAGATCGCGGTCATCAGCTGTACAACCCCAAGGTGTGGTTCATCGGGCTCAGGTCTTCGAGATTACCGCCCCGGCGGCGGGTGGCCGGACACCCAGGGGGTCCGGCCACCCTCTCGTCACGTCAGCTTCACCGGGTTGACGATGTCCGCGGCGAGGACGAGGAGCGTGAAGCAGACGAACACTCCCGCCACCACATACGCGGCCGGCATCAGCTTGGCGACGTCGAACGGGCCCGGGTCGGGGCGCCGGAAGATCCGCGCGGTGTGGCGGCGTACGGACTCCCACAGGGCGCCCGCGATGTGCCCGCCGTCGAGCGGGAGCAGCGGCAGCATGTTGAACAGGAACAGCGAGACGTTGAACATGACGACGAGCTGCAGGAAGAAGACCAGGATGGTCTGCGGGGGCGCGTCGATGTTCATCAGCTCGCCGCTGATACGGGCGGCGCCGACGACGCCGACCGGGGAGTCGGCCTTGCGTTCGCCGTCGCCGAAGGTGGCGTCCCACAGGTCCGGGATCTTGCCGGGCAGGGCGAGCACGGACTCGGCGCCGGCCTGGAGCTGGTCGGTCATGCGGGAGGCGGACTCGCCGAAGGTGAGCGGGACGACCTCGCGGCCGGACTCGAAGCCCAGGTAGCCGGCGGTGACGTACTGCAGCGGCTGGACGACCTTGCCGTCCGCGTCCTTCTTGAGCACCTTGTTCTCGAGGAGCGTGGCCTTGAGGTCCATCTCCTTGCCGTCGCGCTGGACGGTGACGGTGGCGGCCCCGGTGGTGGCGCGGATGCGGTCGGAGAGGGTGTTCCAGTCGGAGACGCGTTCGCCGTTGAAGGCGACGATGCGGTCGCCCTTGAGGAGTCCGGCGGCCTTGGCGGGTGACTCGGGGTCGCCGGCCTTGCAGGTGTCGCGCTTCTCGCTCTGGTCGATGACGCAGTTGGTGACGCCGGCGACCTTGGTGGTCTGGGTCTCGAACCCGACGGCCATGGCGCTGCCGAAGAACAGCAGGACGGCGAGGATCAGGTTCATGAACGGGCCGGCGAACATCACGATGACGCGCTTCCACGGCTTGCGCGTGTAGAAGAGCCGCTTCTCGTCGCCGGGCTGGAGCTCCTCGAAGGAGGCCTCGCGGGCGTCCTCGATCATGGAGCGCCAGGGCGAGGTGGAGCGGGCCTCGATACGGCCGTCCCTGCCGGGCGGGAACATCCCGATCATGCGGATGTAGCCGCCGGCCGGGATGGCCTTGATGCCGTACTCCGTCTCGCCCTTCTTCTTCGACCAGATGGTGGGGCCGAAGCCGACCATGTACTGCGGCACGCGGATGCCGAAGAGCTTGGCCGTGGAGAGGTGGCCGAGTTCGTGCCAGGCGATGGAGACGAGCAGCCCCACCGCGAACAGCGCGATGCCGAGGAGCGTGAGAAGTACGGTCATGCGCGCGCCTCCGCGGTTGCGTTCGCTGCGAGTTCTGCCAGTTCACGGGCCCGGGCGCGGGCCCAGGTCTCCGCTTCGAGGACGTCCGACACCGTGAGGGAGGTTCCCTGGGTGGGCTTTCCGTGTTCGGTGACGACTGCCGTGACCGTATCCATGATTCCGTTGAACGGCAGCCTGCCTGCGAGAAACGCCTCCACGCACTCCTCGTTGGCGGCGTTGAAGACGGCGGGGGCGGTGCCGCCCAGTTCGCCGACGTGGCGGGCCAGGCCGACGGACGGGAACGCCTCGGTGTCGAGCGGGAAGAACTCCCAGCTGGACGCCTTGGTCCAGTCGAAGGCGGGGGCGGCGTCCGGGACGCGCTCGGGCCAGCCGATGCCGAGGGCGATCGGGCCGCGCATGTCGGGCGGCGTGGCCTGGGCGAGGGTGGAGCCGTCGGTGAACTCGACCATCGAGTGGACGTACGACTGGGGGTGGACGACGACCTCGATGCGGTCGAAGGGGATGTCGTAGAGGAGGTGCGCCTCGATGACCTCCAGGCCCTTGTTCACGAGGGTGGCGCTGTTCACCGTGATGACCGGGCCCATGGCCCAGGTGGGGTGGGCGAGCGCGTCCTCGCGGGTGACATGGGCCAGCTCCGCCCTCGTGCGGCCGCGGAAGGGGCCGCCGGAGGCGGTGACGACCAGCTTGCGGACGTCGGCCCGGGTGCCGGCGGCGAGCGCCTGGAAGAGGGCGGCGTGCTCGGAGTCGACCGGGATGATCTGGCCGGGCTTGGCGAGCGCCTTGACCAGCGGGCCGCCGACGATCAGCGACTCCTTGTTGGCCAGGGCGAGGGTGCGGCCGGCTTGGAGGGCGGCGAGCGTGGGCGCCAGGCCGATGGATCCGGTGATGCCGTTGAGCACCGTGTGGCAGGGCGAGGCGGCGAGCTGGGTGGCGGCGTCGGCCCCCGCCAGGATCTCGGGCAGGGGCTCGGCGCCGTACAGCTCCTTGAGCGCGTCGCGCAGCTCGGGCACCACGTCCTCACGGGCGACGGCGACCGCCGCGACCTTCAGCCGGTGCGCCTGCTCGGCGAGCAGCCCGACGCGGCCGCCGGAGGCGGCGAGGGCGGTGACCCGGAACCGGTCGGGGTTGCGCAGGACCAGGTCGATGGCCTGGGTGCCGATGGATCCCGTGGAGCCGAGGACGACGATGTCCCGGCGGCCTTCGACCGGTGCGAAGACGATGTGCGGGTCGGCGAGAGGAGAGGGGCGGTCGCTCATGCCCCCCATTCTTGCCGCAAAGACTGTGCGGTCTTCACGGGGTGCCTCTCGTGGGTGTCTTCGCCCGGTGTGGTCACTCTGCGGAGGCGGCCGTTCCGAAGGCTTCGCCGAAGACGCGGTGGAAGTCCGGGAAGGTCTTCCGTACGCAGCCGGGGTCGTCGAAGGTGATGCCGGGCGTGCGCAGACCGGTGACCGCGAAGGACATGACGATCCGGTGGTCGCCGTGGGTGGCGATCTCGGCGGGGCCGGCCGGGGTCCCGGGCCGGATCTCGATCCAGTCGTGGCCGGTCGCGACCTCGATGCCGAGGCGGCGGAGGTTCTCGGCGCAGGCGTCGAGGCGGTCGCACTCCTTGACGCGCGTGTTGGCGACGTCCTCGATGCGGACGGGTCCGTCGGCGAAGGGCGCGAGGGCGGCGAGGGTCGGCATGGTGTCGGAGATGTCGCGCATGTTCACGGTGAGGCCGCGCAGCGTTCCCGTGCCGCGGACGGTGGTGGCCGTGTCGGTGATCTCCACGTCCGCGCCCATGCGGCGCAGGACGTCGACGAAGCCGAGGTCGCCCTGGAGGGCGCCGGTGCCGAGGCCGGGGACGGTGACGGTGCGGCCGGGGTGGAGAGCGGCGGCGGCGAAGAAGTAGGAGGACGTGGAGGCGTCGGGCTCGACGGGGTAGGTGGCCGCCTGGTAGCCGGTGGGGGCGACGGTGTAGGTGCGGTCCTGCCGGGTCACCTCGGCGCCGAAGGCGCGCATCATCGCGAGGGTGATCTCGACGTACGGCTCCGAGACCAGGTCGGTGACGGTGATCGCGAGGCCCTCGGCGGTCAGCGGACCGAGCATCAGGAGGGCGGTCAGGTACTGGGAGGACTGGCCGGCGTCGAGGGTGAGCGCACCGCCCTTGATGCCCCGGGCGGCGACGGTGAGCGGGTGGTGGCCCTCGTTCTCCTCGTGGCGGAGGTCGACGCCGAGGGTGCGCAGGGCGGTGGAGAGGGGGCCGAGGGGGCGGCGGCGCATCTGGGGCGAGGCGTCGAAGCGGAAGGTGCCGTGGCCGGCGGCGGCGAGGGTGGGGAGGAAGCGGGCGGTGGTCGCGCCGTCGCGGCAGTACACGTCGGCGGTGCCGACGGCGGGCCCTGCGGGCCGGCCCTCGATATGCCAGGCCCCCGGCTCCTGCCGGACCTCGTATCCGAGGGTGTTCAGCCCTTCGGCGAAGCCCTCGGTGTCGTCGGAGAGGAGCGGCCGGAGGAGGGTGGTGGTCCCGTCGGCGGCGGCGGCGAGGAAGAGCGCGCGGGCGGTGACGGACTTGGAACCGGGAATCTCTATGACGGTCACGGGACCATCCTGCCGTGGCTTCCGCCGTCGTGGGCCATCGTTCCGCAGGACGGGACACCTGCGGAACGATGGCCCACGCCTCCGGTCAGGGGATCTTGCGGTGGACGTTCTCCTCCGTCGAGGCGCCCGGTGTCGCGTCCGCGATCCAGGGGCCGTCGTCGCTCGGGTCGACCACCCCCGCCTCCAGCCACTCGTAGCGTCCGGCGAGGACCCCGTCCACGACCCGGCGGTCCAGGTCGTCCGTGTTGGACCAGAGGCGGCCGAAGAGCTCCTCCACCCGCAGCCGGGACTGTCGGCAGAACGCGTCGGCGAGCGCGTACGCCTCCTTGCCGTGGTCGTCGGTGGACCGCAGCAGTTCCGCGCGTACGCACGCCGCGCTCATCGCGAAGAGCTCCGCGCCGATGTCCACGATCCGCCCGAGGAAGGCCTGCTTCAGCTCCATCCGGCCCTGCCATCGCGACATCGCGTAGAAGGTGGACCGGGCGAGCTTCCGCGACGTCCGCTCCACGTACCGCAGATGGGTGGCGAGGGCGCCGAACTCCCGGTACGCGCCCGGTACCTGCCCCTGCCCGGTGACGAGCTTCGGCAGCCAGCGGGCGTAGAAGCCGCCGGCCCGCGCACCCGCCTTCGCCTTGTCGCCCAGCGACTTCTCGGGGTCGATGATGTCGCCGGCGACGGCCAGATGGGCGTCGACGGCCTCGCGGGCGATCAGCAGGTGCATGATCTCGGTCGAGCCCTCGAAGATCCGGTTGATCCGCAGATCGCGGAGCAACTGCTCCGCCGGTACGGCCCGTTCTCCGCGCGCCGCCAGCGAGTCGGCGGTCTCGTATCCGCGTCCGCCGCGGATCTGGACCAGTTCGTCGGCGATGAGGCAGCCCATCTCGGAGCCGTAGAGCTTGGCGAGCGCCGCCTCGATGCGGATGTCGTTGCGGTCCTCGTCGGCCATCTGCGAGGAGAGGTCGACGACCGCCTCCAGCGCGAACGTGGTCGCCGCGATGAAGGAGATCTTCGTGCCGACCGCCTCGTGGCGTGCGACCGGCTTGCCCCACTGTTCCCGTACGGTCGCCCATTCGCGGGCGATCTTCAGCGCCCACTTTCCGGCGCCGACGCACATCGCGGGGAGCGAGAGCCGGCCGGTGTTGAGCGTCGTCAGCGCGATCTTGAGGCCGGCGCCCTCCGGGCCGATGCGGTTCTCGGCGGGGACCCGGACGCCGTGGAAGCGGGTGACGCCGTTCTCGAGCCCTCGCAGGCCCATGAAGGCGTTGCGGTGCTCGACGGTGATGCCGGGCGAGTCCGCCTCGACGACGAAGGCGGTGATGCCGCCCCGGTGGCCCGGCGAGGCGGGGACGCGCGCCATGACGACGAGCAGATCGGCGACGACCCCGTTGGTCGTCCAGAGCTTCACCCCGTCGATGACATAGGCGTCGTCGCCGTCCGGTACCGCCGTGGTGGCGAGCCGGGCCGGGTCGGAGCCGACGTCGGGTTCGGTGAGGAGGAAGGCCGAGATGTCGGTGCTGGCGAGGCGGGGGAGGTAGGTGTCCCGCTGTTCCTGGGTGCCGAAGATCTTCAGCGGCTGGGGAACGCCGATGGACTGATGGGCCGAGAGCAGTGCGCCGATCGCGGGGCTCGCGGACCCGACGAGGGCGAGGGCGCGGTTGTAGTAGACCTGGGTGAGGCCGAGCCCGCCGTACTTCGGGTCGATCTTCATCCCGAGCGCGCCGAGTTCCTTGAGGCCGGTGACGACCTCGTCGGGGATGCGGGCCTCGCGCTCGATGAGCCGACCGTCGATGCGTGTCTCGCAGAAGGTGCGCAGCTTGGCGAGGAAGGCCTCGCCGCGCCGTACGTCCTCCTGGGAGGGGAGGGGATGGGGGTGGATGAGGTCGAGTCGGAAGCGGCCGAGGAAGAGTTCCTTGGCAAAGCTGGGTTTGCGCCAGTCCTGCTCGCGCGCTGCCTCGGCGACCTGCCGGGCCTCGCGTTCGGTGACCTTGGGCCGCTGGGTGGGTGCGGACATGAGGAGCTCACCTCGCCGCTCGTAGGGGGCCATGTGGCTACTCGTCCGTAGTACCCGATTTCCGCGCGCACCGATAGACGAGAAGACGGCCGGAGCCCCCGCACAGTGGGCTCCGGCCGTCGGTCTCAGGGATCCGTACGACTTCGCACGGACTACTGAATACGGGTTACAGCGCGAGGCCCGTGAGGACCAGGACCCGCTCGTAGGTGTAGTCGTCCATGGCGTACTTGACGCCCTCGCGGCCGACGCCGGACTTCTTGGCGCCGCCGTACGGCATCTGGTCGGCGCGGTAGGACGGGACGTCGCCGATGATCACGCCGCCGACCTCGAGCGCGCGGTGGGCGCGGAAGGCGGTCTGCAGGTCGTGGGTGAAGACGCCGGCCTGGAGGCCGAAGTCCGAGTCGTTGACGGCGGCGAAGGCCTCGGCCTCGCCGTCGACCTTGGCGATGGTGAGGACCGGGCCGAAGACCTCGGCGCGGGCCAGGGTGACATCGCCCGGGAGGTCGGTGAGGACGGTCGGGGCGTAGGTCGCGCCCTCGCGCTTGCCGCCCGCGAGCAGCTTCGCGCCGGCCGCGACGGCCTCGTCCACCCAGGCCTCGACACGCTTGGCGGCGTTCTCGTCGACGAGCGGGCCGACGTCGGTGGCGTCGTCCGCCGGGTCACCGGAGACCTGCGCCTCGACGGCGGCGACGACCTTGGGGACGAGCCGGTCGTAGACCGAGGCGTCGGCGATCACGCGCTGTACGGAGATGCAGGACTGGCCGCCCTGGTAGTTGGAGAAGGTGGCGATACGGCTCGCCGCCCAGTCCAGGTCCTGCTCGGACGCCCAGTCGCCGAGGACGACGGCGGCGGCGTTGCCGCCGAGCTCCAGGGTGCAGTGCTTGTGCGGCACGGACTCCTGGATGGCGTAGCCGACCTTGTCGGAGCCGGTGAAGGAGATGACCGGGAGGCGCTCGTCCTTCACGAGGGCGGGCATCCGGTCGTTCGGCACGGTCAGGACGGACCAGGAGCCGGCCGGCAGGTCGGTCTCGGCCAGCAGCTCGCCCAGGATCAGGGACGAGATCGGGGTGGCCGGGGCCGGCTTGAGGATGATCGGGGCACCGACGGCGATGGCCGGGGCGACCTTGTGGGCGCTGAGGTTCAGCGGGAAGTTGAACGGAGCGATGCCGAGGACGACGCCCTTGGGGATACGGCGGGTGATGGCCAGCCGGCCGACGCCACCGGCCTCGGTGTCGAGACGCTGGGCCTCGCCGCCGTTGAAGCGGCGGGCTTCCTCGGCGGCGAAGCGGAATACGGAGACGGCGCGGCCGACCTCGCCGCGGGCCCACTTGATGGGCTTGCCGTTCTCGGCGGAGATCACCTGGGCGATCTCCTCGGTGCGCTCGGCGAGGCGCTTCGACACGTGGTCGAGGGCGGCGGCGCGGACGTGCGCCGGCGTCGCGGCGAACTCGTCGACCACGGCGTGCGCGGCGGCGACGGCTTCCTCGACCTGGGCTTCGGTGGGCACGCTGACCTTGCCGACCAGACGTCCGTCGAAGGAGTTCGTGACGTCGAAGGTGGCCTCGCCGGTGGCCTCGCGGCCGGCGAGCCAGAAGGCGTGGGTGGTCGTCATTGCGTCCCGGCCCTTTCCGTATCGGGGGTGCGAGCGATCGCTCTCGTGCCACGTTAGGGCGAAGCGGGCGCAATGGCGCTTGTCCGCCGTGGAGTGGTGCGCGGGGGCTCCTGTCCGCTTTGGCGGAAGGAGACCCCGAACCTCACCCGAGCGCGATGATCACGCCCGCCGTTCCGTCGAGACGATCAGACAGACGCCTCCGACGACGATCGCGCCGCCGAGCGCGATGGGCCAGGTCAGGGCCTCACCGAGGACGAGGGCGCCGAGGAGCACGGCGACGACCGGGTTGACGTAGGCGTAGGTGGCGACCAGGGAGAGCGGGGCGGTCTGGAGGAGCCAGGCGTACGCGGTGAAGGCGATCAGCGAGCCGAAGACGACGAGGTAGCCGAGGGCGATCCAGGAGCGGGAGGAGACGTCGGCGAGGTCGAAGCCGTGGTGCTCGCCGCGGACCAGGGCGACACCGAGGCCCCCGAGCCCGCCGGCGAGCATCTCGTACGCGCTGGCGGTGAACGGGTTGGCGGGCATCGGAAGCCGGCCGGAGGAGAACGATCCGACGGACCACAGGAGCGCGGCGACGACGACGAGGACCACGCCGCCGATCCTGACCTCGCCACTGAGGCCGGGAAGGGTCAGGACGCCGAGGCCGACCAGACCGAGGGCCACGCCGGCGAAGGCGCCGCGGCCGGGACGCTCGCCGGCGACGGCGCGCAGGACGACCACCCAGGCGGGCACGCTCGCGACGAGGAGAGCGGCGAGGCCGGAGGGGATGTCGGTCTCGGCGAGGACGACGAGCGCGTTGCCGCCGACGAGCAGCAGCACGCCGACCACCACGGCGGAAACGAGTTGGCGCGGGGTCACCTTCAGCGCCGCCGGGCCCTGCCGCCAGGCGATGAGCGCGGCGAGCAGCAGGCCGGCGACGACGTATCGCATCCCCGCGGAGAGGAACGGCGGCATCGTCTCGACGACGATCCGGATCCCGAGGTAGGTGGACCCCCAGACGACGTACACGATCCCGAGCGCGAGCCAGACGGCGCCGGAGATCCGGCGGGGAGCGCGTCCGGGGGCGGCGGGAGCGGAGGTGCGTTCCTCGGAGGCGGGATCGACCGCGGGGGTTGTCATGCCCAGGAGAGTAAGGAGTTTCAAGGCGAATGATCAATGATCCTGCCCGTGATCGGGCAGGAATGGCGCAGTCGAGGCGGCGCGATCGGCGAAATGGGCCCTAGCGCTCCTCCGCGTCCGCCCCCGTCGCCTTCAGCGCCAGCCACAGCTCCATCCGTACGTCCGGGTCGTCGAGGGAGCGGCCCAGGATCTCCTCCACCCGGCGCATCCGGTAGCGGAGGGTGTGGCGGTGGACGCCCAGGTCGGCCGCCGCCGCGTCCCACTGGCCGTGGCGGGAGAGCCAGGCCCGCAGCGAGGCGACCAGGTCGCCCCGGCCCGTCGCGTCGTGCTCGTACAGGGCGCGGAGCATCCCGTCGGCGAAGGCGCGGACCGCGTCGTCGGCCAGCAGCGGCAGGACCGAGCCGGCCGCCAGATCCTCGTGCTCGACCAGCGCCCGGCCGCGCCGCCGCGCCACCGACAGCGCCTGCTCGGCCTGCTTGTACGCGGCCGCCGCCGCGATCGGCCCGGCCGGGGCCGAGAGGCCGACGACGACACCGGTCTCCTCCGCCTCCCGCTCCGTATAGCTCTCGCAGGCCGTGACGACCGCCCCGCCGTCCCCGGCCAGGACCAGGAGCCGCTCCTCGCCCTCCGGAACGGTCAGCACCGTCTCGCCCGCCCGTGCGGCGGCGGACTCCAGCTCCTCCGCGAGGACCGGAAGGGGCGGTTCGCCCTCCCGCTCCCCCGCCACCGTTTCGGCGATCAGCAGCCGGAAGGGCGCGTCGAGGAGCCCGCCGTACAGGTCGCCGGCCACCGCCCGGGCGTGGTCGGGCTGGCCGGACAGCATCATCCGCAGCACCGCCGCGCCCAGCCGCGCCTCGGCCGCCTGGAGCGAGCGCGAGCGCTCCGTGGTGAGGGTCAGCAGGGCGATCGCGGAGTGCACGGCGTACCGTTCCGCCGTCCCGAGCGGGGCTCCGGTGCCGACAGCGAGGGCACCCCTGACCCGCCGTCCGGTTCCCAGCGACTGGAGTTCCACCCGGTCGTCCGTTCCTCCGACGACCGCGCTCGCGGGCGCGGGCCGCTCCCGGAGCCGTTCGACGTCGGGCGTGAGCCGGGCGGCGCGGCGCGTCGCCCACTCGGGCGACACGGCGAGGACGGTGCCGGAGGTGTCGTACAGCGCCGCCCATCCGTCGACATGGGCCGCGAGCCGCGCGATCACCGCGTCCGGGCCCTCGGCGAGCGCGGCGCGGGTCAGCTCTCGCTGGGCCTCGAAACCGGCCGTGACGGCCCGGTACTGATCGGCCGCGATCGCCGCCGAGACGGCCTTGCTGATCGCGAGGAACGGTGTGCGCCTCGGTACTTCGAGGAGCGGGAGCCCCTCGGCCCCCGCCGCGTCCACGAGGGGCTGCGGGATGTTGTCGTAGTTGACGCCGACGGCGAAGCCGAGCCCCACTACGCCCGCGGCGAGCAGCCGCCGGACGTAGCGGTGCATCGCCTCGGAGTCCTCGGCGTCCAGGGTGAGCGCCGTGGTGAGCAGCAGCTCGCCGCCCTCCATGTACGGGACGGGGTCGGCGAGCTCGCTGACGTGGGCCCAGCGCACGGGGGTGTCGAGGCGGTCCTCGCCGGCACGGACGGTGAGCTTGAGCGCCGAGTGCTGGACGAGTGAGGCGAGGGTGGGCGGCATTGGGGACCGTCGGACCTTTGGGGAGGGGGCGCCGCTCAGCCGAGCGGCGCCCTCGATTGTGCCAGGGCCCGCCGATGGCCGCTCCGGCTCAGCCGCGGAGGTCCACGAGCAGGGGCGGCGTGTGCTCGCCCCGCACATGGGTGAGGGACAGGACGGCGTGCCCGGCGGGGACGGCGTGGGCGAGGTCGGAGGCCGACCAGCGCTCGCGCTCCACCTCCCGTACGGTCACGGCCTCCGCCGTCGCCGCCTTGCCGGTCACGAGGCGTCGCATGAAGTGCAGGGCCTTGGTGAGGGGCTCGTCGGAGATGATCTGCCGGTTGGTGACGTCCCGGGTCTGCACCCATTCGGTGCCCCAGGTCTCGGCGAACCGTCCGCCGTCCCAGGGCGCGATCCCGGCGAACGCCATCCGGCAGCCGACCGCCCCGAGCAGCGGCCCCCGCAGCGCCTCGGGCACGTCCTCCAGGCTGCGCAGCGCGAGGACGACGCCGGCGTTGGCGGAGCGGAGCCGTTGGATGGCCCGTACGGAGTCGGCGGTGACGGTGTACGTGGCGTCGTCGAGGACCAGGCAGGCGAAGAGGGAGCGGTCGCGGCGGGCCAGGGCGGCCTCCGCGAACTGGGCGAGCAGCAGCCGGGAGACGATCCGGGAGGCTTCGGCGTGGCCGCGTTCGGGGAGGTCGACGCGGACGCGGAGCGGGTGCTCGACGGCGCGGAGGGAGAACTGCGGCGCTTCGTCCTGGCGGTCCGTGCGGAAGAAGCGGGCGAAGGCGGGTCGGTCGAGGAAGGCGATGCGTTCGGCGAGGAGGACGCCGACGTCGTCGCCGCGATCGGCCTGGCGCTGCCGGGCGTCGAGCTCGCGCAGCTGGGCGGGGTCGCCGGCGACGGCTTCGCGAAGCGCGGCGAACGCCTCGGGCGTCCCGCCGAGCAGCTCGCGCAGCTCGGGCACGGAGGGGAAGCGTCCGTGCGCGGCCCGGAACGGCCCGATGAGCTGCGCGAGCGCGGTGGCGGCCCGCCGGCTGTCGGCGACGAGGTCCCCGACGAGCGCCTCGGCGAGGATCCGCGCGGCCTCGTCGGGGTCGTCGGCGCCGCCGTACAGGTCGAGGTCGTGGGTGGACTCGGCGCGCCCGACGGAGACGACGACGTCGAAGCCCTCGTCGGGGCCGAGCGCGGCGCCGTGGGAGGTGACGGCGACGACGGCGGCGCGGTTGGCGAGCGCCTGCAGGCAGAGCGACTCGACGACGGGCCGCACCACCCGCACGGTCTTCCCGGCCCCCGCGGGCCCGACGGCGACCAACGAGGTGCCGAGCAGCCCGGGGTCCAGGGCGACGCCGGTGGTGCGGCGGGGGTAGGGGTTGCGCGGGTGGTCGGCTGCGGTGCCGATGAGGACCTGGTCGGTGGCCAGGTCGTGGGTGGCGGTACGGACGGGCAGGTCACGCCGGCCCGAGGGGTGGCCGCAGGCGGCGGCGCCCCGGGTGCGCACGGCCTCGGTGAAGGCGGCGAGCCGCTCCGGCCGGGTCCGTACGCCCTGCCAGGCGCGGCGGATCCTGGCGTAGTCCACGTCCCCGAGGACACCCTGCCGGGTGGCCTCGGCGAGCTGGGCCGCGGTCTCGGTCAGCCCGGCGTCGCGCAGTTCGGGCCACTCGGCGGGGTCGGCGGCCGGGGCCGGCGGCACCGGTGGGGTGTCGGCGGCGTGGGACGTTCCCAGGCGCCGCCGCACGGAGGGCCAGGTTCCGACGCGGCCCACGGCCGCGCCGAGGGCGGCGATCAGCAGGACGTAGTAGATGTTCGAGGTCCAGGTGAGCCAGGTGACCGTGCGGGGCATCTCCCGCCAGACCCCCGGCAGGAGGACGAACAGGGGCCAGATGGGCACGCCGTAGCGCTGCCAGACCTCGCGCCAGTTGCCGACGCGGCCGAAGCCGACGGAGAACAGGACGAGGAGGACGGCGTACCAGAGGTACGTCGCCGCGACGTACAGCTCGACGTCGGGGCTCTGGGGGGACCGCCATTCGGTGGGCACGAGCCACAGCATGGGCAGCAGCCACCAGTTGTCGACGAAGATCCACCACCCCTCGAGGTAGCCGTTCCACAGCAGCGACCACAGCAGCCAGCCGCAGAGGTACGCCACGAACGCGCCGGTGATCAGCTGACGGCCGGGCACGACGTCCGGCTCCTGCTCGGGCCGCTCGCGATGCCCGAGCCGCCAGATGCCGGGGGCGGCGGCGGGGCGCGGGATACGGAGCCAGTCGGCGACCGCAAGGCGGGTCGGCGGGTGCGCGGGTTGCGGCGGTACGAGGGGCTGCCCGGCCGGCGGCCTTGGCGCGTTGGGGCCGGTCGGGCCCGGAGTCTGCCCGGAGGGCGGTACGCCCGGCCCGGGGACCTGCCCGGTCGGCGGTACGACCGGCTGTGGAGCCGTGGCCGGAGCCGGCGGCGCCGGACGGGGCACGCCGCTCCCCCGCGTGTCGCGTGACTCGTACGCACCTTCGGTCTCCATGAAACCCCTGCCCCCTGACCAGCCAGGTCGCCGCATCTGTGCCACCGTCAATCTAGTGGGCCCGGGACGCCCCGGAGTGGTTTCGTGGCCGCCATGTCCACTGCGGACAACGACACACCCCCCAACACTCCCGATCGGCGCATGCCCACGCCCCTCCCCCGCGCCTAGCCTGCGGAAGAAACCCACAAGTGCGTCCAGAACACCCCCAGGAGCCCCGCATGAACGCTGTCCCGCAGGAGCGGCGCGTCGTCACCGCCATCCCCGGTCCGAAGTCGCAGGAGCTGCAGGCCCGCCGCCTCGACGCCGTGGCCGGCGGCGTGGGCTCCGTGCTGCCCGTCTTCACCGCGAAGGCCGGCGGCGGCATCATCGAGGACGTCGACGGCAACCGTCTGATCGACTTCGGCTCCGGCATCGCCGTGACCTCCGTCGGCGCCTCCGCCGAGGCCGTCGTCCGCCGCGCCGCCGCGCAGCTCGCCGACTTCACGCACACCTGTTTCATGGTGACGCCGTACGAGGGCTACGTCGAGGTCTGTGAGGCACTCTCCGAGCTGACCCCGGGCGACCACGCCAAGAAGTCCGCGCTGTTCAACTCGGGCGCCGAGGCCGTCGAGAACGCCGTCAAGATCGCCCGTTCGTACACCAAGCGCCAGGCCGTCGTCGTCTTCGACCACGGCTACCACGGCCGTACGAACCTGACGATGGCTCTGACCTCGAAGAACATGCCGTACAAGCAGGGCTTCGGCCCGTTCGCGCCCGAGGTCTACCGCGTGCCGGTCGCCTACGGCTACCGCTGGCCCACCGGTGCCGAGAACTGCGGCCCCGAGGCCGCCGCCCAGGCGATCGACCAGATCTCCAAGCAGATCGGCGCGGAGAACGTCGCCGCGATCATCATCGAGCCGGTCCTCGGCGAGGGCGGCTTCATCGAGCCGGCCAAGGGCTTCCTGCCGGCGATCGTGAAGTTCGCCAACGACAACGGCATCGTCTTCGTCGCCGACGAGATCCAGTCCGGCTTCTGCCGCACCGGCCAGTGGTTCGCCTGCGAGGACGAGGGCATCGTCCCGGACCTGATCACCACCGCCAAGGGCATCGCGGGCGGTCTGCCGCTCGCCGCCGTCACCGGCCGCGCCGAGATCATGGACTCCGTCCACGGCGGCGGCCTCGGCGGCACCTACGGCGGCAACCCGGTCGCCTGCGCCGGTGCGCTCGGCTCCATCGAGACCATGAAGGAGCTCGACCTCAACGCCAAGGCGAAGAAGATCGAGTCGCTCATGAAGGCCCGCCTGGCCGCCATGCAGGAGAAGTACGAGATCATCGGCGACATCCGCGGCCGCGGCGCCATGATCGCGATCGAGCTGGTCAAGGACCCGGCCACCAAGGAGCCGAACCCGGAGGCCGCGGGCGCGCTGGCGAAGGCCTGCCACGCCGAGGGCGTGATGGTCCTGACCTGTGGCACCTACGGCAACGTGCTGCGTTTCCTGCCGCCGCTGGTCATCGGCGAGGACCTGCTGAACGAGGGTCTCGACGTCATCGAGAGCGCGTTCGGCCAGATCTGACGCCTCTTCGGCACAGGTGTGAAGAAGGTGTGGGGGGCCGATGGCGGGATGGAGTTCCGGCTGTCGGTCCCCCTTTCTCTGCCGTACGGTTTCTGCAGATGAGAGAAACACCCCGCTCACAGGAGACTGCGGGCGACAACAGGGCGGAGCCTCCCCAGCCCCGCCTTGATCGTGCCTTCGCGCACACCACTGGAGCCTCCGGCTCCGGAACTCCTCACCGATCGGATGGCCGCCCGCCCCACACCCCCCGGGGCGCGCGGTGGCCCGATCAGGTCGGCCTCCCCGGAACCACCCCCCCTGTTCCGGGGAGGCCGACTGTCTTCTCGGCGATCGTGGCCTTCGCCCTCGTCACCTGGCAGGTCCTCGTCGGTGGGCCTCTCGCCCGTCACGACGAACACCTCTCGCGCTCTCTTGTCGACACCGTCCCGCGGTGGCTCTCCGAACTGGGCGCCGATCTCGGCAATCTGACGGTCGCCCTCCCGGTCCTCGTGTGCGCGATGACGTACGCGATCCTCCGCGGCCGGCGCGCCCAGGCCCTGTGCGCGGGGGTCACCATGGCCCTCGTACCGGCCCTCGTCATCCCCCTCAAGGAGTGGACCGCCCGACCGGGCCCGCTGGAGCCCTGGGCCGCGGGCTACTACCCGTCGGGCCACACGGCGACGGCGATGGTGGCGTACTTCGGGGCGGCGTTCCTCGTGTCGAACCGCCTGATCCCGGTCGCCGCCCTCCTGACGGCGTTGACGGGTGTCGGCCTGATCCTGCGCGGCTACCACTGGCCGCTGGACGTACTGGCCTCGCTCGCCCTGTGCGTGCCCCTGCTCACCTGGCCTGTCGTGGCCGAGCGGTACGGTCGCCCCTCACGTTCGTGACCGACGATCCGGAGAGCAGGATGACGATTCAACGGCCGGGACTGCCGGGAGACTTGCCGTCCCCGGAGCTGCTGTGGGCCCGCTGGGCGCTGGTCGCCGTACTGGAGGCGACCACAGAGGCGGAGGAGAGCAAGGGGTACCGGACCGGCCACTGGATCGACGAGGAGGGCCTCCACCTCGACGACTGCGGCTGCACCTGGTGGACGTTCTCCCGCGTCGGCGAGGGCCGGTACGTGCTGTTCGGTGAGGACGAGTCGAGTGGCGTCAAGTGGCACGGGACGCCGATCGACATGCTGGCGGGCGGCCCCGACTGGCTCCCCTACGAGGAGCTGCGCGACCGGCTCGCGGGGAACGAACTGGGCTGTGTCTACTGGTACGAGAACGGCACCTGGGCCCGCGCCCCGTACCCCGACGACCTGGACGACGACGGCCTCGACTGCGGGATGAGCCGCTTCGTCGACCGGGACGACGCGATGGGCCTGCTGGCCGATCACATCCGGCACGACGGCCAGAGTGCGGAGATTCTCATGGACCACGCAGAGGGGTACCGGCTGACGCCGGAGCTGTTGGAGTCCTACGCCGCCCCCGAGGACGGGGGCGCTCCGGACCTCCCGGCCATGGGCCGGGCTCTTGGCCGGGCCGGGCTGGCGCCGCGGACGGCCACGGCCGGCTGAGCTCGGCAGCGCCCGGCCG
>NZ_JBHJTL010000076.1:0-39592 GCF_042264065.1 Streptomyces sp. NPDC056222
GCGGCCTTGTAGGTGCCGTCCTTGATGATCGCGTCCACGGCTTCCTTGAGCGCGTCACGCAGCTGGGTGTTCTTCTTGTCGACGGCGATACCGAAGAGACCGGCGTCCGTCTTGTTGGCGATGGCCTCGAAGTCGTTCCCGCCGCCCGCGGTCTTCGCGATGTACGCGGCGACCGGCGAGTCGTTCAGGTCGGCGACGGCGCCGCCGGCCTTGACGCGGGTCTGGGCCTCGGCGTCGGTCGGGAAGGACTCGAACGTGAGGGCGGGCTTGCCGTCCGCCTTGCACTTCTCGGCCTGGTCCTTGGCGGCCTGCTCGTACGTGGTGCCCCGCTGGACGGCCAGCTTCTTGCCGCACAGGTCGTCCAGGGACTGGATGTTCTCCGGGTTGCCCTTCTTCACCAGGATGCCGGTGGAGGCGGTGAAGTAGTCGACGAAGTCGACACCGGTGCCGGTCTTCTGGCCCTTGTCGTCCAGGCCCTCCTGGCGGGCCTTGGTGTCGGTCATCGAGGACATCACGATGTCCGTACGGCCGGTCGGCAGCGCGGTGAGCAGGGTGTCGAACGTGCCGCTGGTGAACTCGAAGTTCACGCCGAGCTGCTTGGAGAGCGCCGCGGCGATGTCCGGGTCGACACCGACGATCTTCTCGCCCTCCTTGAACTCCATCGGGGCGTAGGTGGCGTCCGTACCCACCTTGATGACGCCGGCCTTCTGGACGTCGGCGGGCAGCTTGGAGAAGAGCGGAGCGCTGGAGACGGCGCCGGTCTTGCCGCCCTCGGGCGTCGAGCCGCCCTCGGTCTGGTCACCGCACGCGGTCATCAGCATGGAGCCGGCGACCGCGATGGCGGCGACCGCGGCAAGACGGGAGGTACGGGTCTTGGCGGTCGTACAGCGCGTGGAGCGTGCGGTCATGGTCGGGTTCCTCCGGCGTATGAGGGAGTTGCCATAGGCCGCGCACGCACCTTCGGGTGTCGCGACCTCGTGTGATTACGGGCATCTTGCCATTCGGACTACCTGAATCGGGCGGCTCCGCATGTCAAAATCGGATAACGGGTGACCCCCGAATCACGACAGGCCGGTACATCAGGGCCGGACCTTCTGCGGCTTTACCGTGCCACCACCGGAAAATCTCCGGTCTATCTCGCCATTCGGACGATACGAAGGCCACGATCCGGTGTACGGCATACCGTGTCCGGACATTCGATGATGCGCCTGCTCCGCGCAAGGCGCCAATGCGGCCGTATGAGTCGCATCACCGCTCCGAATTGGACTCGTCTACGGTGTCTTACGTCCGGTAAGAAGGATCCTTACACCCCTCATCCGGGGCTCAGGGCGCGTTGTGCGGCGCGCCCGCGCGGTTGCCAGACACGGCGACCGCGGGACCCGCCCACCCCTCCTCATCCAGGAGCGGCCACCCTCAAATGAAGAAGACTTAAGGGGTCAACCCAATGGCAGCGGAGATCGTCAATCCTCGCAGCGACAGTGGCACGGAAGGGGCTCAGGAGCCCTTCGATCCGGCCTTCGCGCTGCACCGCGGCGGCAAGATGGCCATCTCGGCCACGGTGCCGCTGCGCGACAAGGACGACCTGTCCCTCGCGTACACGCCCGGCGTCGCCAAGGTGTGCACCGCGATTGCCGAGCAGCCGGAACTGGTCCACGACTACACCTGGAAGTCCCAGGTCGTCGCGGTCGTGACCGACGGTACGGCGGTGCTCGGACTCGGCGACATCGGCCCGGAGGCGTCGCTTCCGGTCATGGAGGGGAAGGCCATCCTCTTCAAGCAGTTCGGCGGCGTGGACGCGGTGCCGATCGCGCTCGCCACCACCGACACCGACGAGATCGTGGAGACCGTCGTCCGGCTCGCCCCCTCCTTCGGGGGAGTGAACCTGGAGGACATCTCGGCGCCGCGGTGCTTCGAGATCGAGCGCAAGCTTCAGGAGCGCCTCGACATCCCCGTCTTCCACGACGACCAGCACGGCACGGCCGTGGTCACCCTCGCCGCGCTCCGCAACGCGGCGAAGCTGACCGGCCGCACCCTCGGTGACCTGCGCGGAGTCATCTCCGGCGCCGGTGCGGCCGGGGTCGCCATCGCCAAGTTCCTCCTCGAGGCGGGGCTCGGCGACGTGGCCGTCGCGGACCGCAAGGGCATCGTCAGCGTGGACCGGGAGGACCTCACCCCGGTCAAGCGCGAGCTCGCGGAGATCACGAACAAGGCGGGCCTCAGTGGCTCCCTCGAGACCGCCCTGGCCGGTGCGGACGTCTTCATCGGCGTCTCCGGCGGTACGGTCCCGGAGGCCGCGGTCGCGTCCATGGCGCCGAACGCGTTCGTGTTCGCCATGGCCAACCCGAACCCCGAGGTCCACCCCGACGTCGCGCACAAGTACGCGGCCGTCGTGGCGACCGGTCGTTCGGACTACCCGAACCAGATCAACAACGTGCTCGCGTTCCCCGGCATCTTCGCGGGCGCCCTCCAGGTCCGGGCCTCCCGGATCACCGAGGGCATGAAGATCGCCGCGGCCAACGCCATCGCGGACGTGGTCGCCGACGAGCTCTCCGCCGACTGCGTGATCCCGTCGCCGTTCGACGAGCGGGTGGCCCCGGCCGTCGCGGCCGCTGTCGCCGCCGCGGCCCGCGCCGAGGGCGTGGCACGCCGCTGACGCGTCGCGCACCCCGTGGAGGGCCCCGTCCTGGTCTCAGGGCGGGGCCCTCCGCATGCCCCGGCCCGGGCGGCGCGGCGGGGCCTTCCGTGTGCCCCTCGCGCTCGGCGCGGCAGGCCCTTGCGTGTGCCCCTCCTCGCTCGGTGCGGCGGCGTCGATCCGTATGCCCCTCGAGGCCGGGGCGGCAGGGACGTGCGTCACAGCAATGGGCGGTTCCGCCGGGGGCCCGGTGACCCTACGCTCATGGTCATGTTCGCTGCCTACGCCGCCCGAATCGACCGCGACCAGCCGTTGAACGGCCTTGAGCTGGGGGAACGGCCCGAGCCCGAGGTGCGGGCCGGGTGGACCACCGTCACCGTCAAGGCCGCCTCCCTCAACCATCACGACCTGTGGTCGCTGCGCGGTGTGGGGCTGCCCGAGGAGAAGCTGCCGATGATCCTCGGCTGCGACGCCGCCGGCATCGACGAGCACGGCAACGAGGTCGTCCTGCACTCGGTCATCGGCCAGACCGGCCACGGCGTCGGGCCCGACGAGCCGCGCTCCATCCTGACCGAGCGCTACCAGGGCACCTTCGCCGAGCGCGTCACCGTGCCCACCTGGAACGTGCTCCCCAAGCCCAAGGAGCTCTCCTTCGAGGAGGCCGCCTGCCTCCCGACCGCCTGGCTCACCGCGTACCGGATGCTCTTCACCAATGCCGGGGTGCGCCCTGGTGACTCGATCCTCGTGCAGGGCGCGGGCGGCGGTGTCGCCACCGCCGCGATCGCCCTCGGCAAGGCCGCCGGTCTGCGCGTCTTCGCCACCAGCCGCGACGAGGCCAAGCGCAAGCGCGCCGTCGAGCTCGGCGCCGTCGAGGCGTACGAGCCGGGCGCGCGGCTGCCGAAGCGCGTGGACGCGGTCATCGAGACCGTCGGCGCCGCCACCTGGTCGCACTCGGTCAAGTCGCTGCGACCCGGTGGCACCCTGGTCATCTCGGGCGCGACCAGCGGGGACCGCCCCTCGCACGCCGAGCTGACCCGGATCTTCTTCCTGGAGCTGAAGGTCGTCGGCTCGACCATGGGCTCGAAGGACGAGCTGGAGGACCTGCTGTCGTTCTGCGCGGCCACGGGTGTACGGCCGGTGATCGACGAGGTGCTGCCGCTGGACCGGGCCCGTGAGGGCTTCGAGAAGATGGCCTCGGGCGAGCTCTTCGGGAAGATCGTCCTGACAAACTCTTGATGGATCGTCAGATCTGCTGATGGGATCTCCGGCACTGCGCCCACACCGTCGTGCCGGAGGTTCCCTTGTTGCGAACGACCCTTGCCGCAGGCGCCGTTGTCGCCGCGCTCCTCGCCCCCACGGCCGCCCGTGCCGACACCGGCTCCGCCATACCCGTCCTCACCGACGACCGCGGCCGCGCGCTCACCCTGCGCGGCTGGAACGTCGAGGACAAGGCGAACCGCGGCGAGAAGGCCCTCAGTGCCATCACCGAACGGCACTTCCGCGACATGCGCGGCAAGGGCTTCAACTTCGCCCGGCTGCTCGTCTTCTGGGACGACCTGGAACCGCGCCCGGGCCGGTACAGCCAGACCTACCTGCGGAAGATCGAGCGCATCCTGGACTGGGCGGAGAAGTACGACGTCCATGTACTCATCGACGCCCACCAGGACGTCTTCGGTCCGGCGTTCGGCCACCGGGGCGTGCCCGCCTGGGCGACCAGGACGGACGGTCTGCCCTTCACCCCGCACCCGGACGACTGGTTCGCCGAGTACTTCGAGCCCGCGGTGCAGCGGGCCTTCACGCATCTCTACGGGGACGAGGACCTGCGGCGGGCCCAGGCGCGGATGTGGCAGGTCCTCGCCGACCGCTTCGAGGACCATCCGGCCGTCCTCGGCTACGACCTGATCAACGAGCCGATGGGGGAGCTGCGCGAGGGCGAGGACCTGCCGACGGCCGCCCGGAGGATCGAGCGTGAGCAGCTGACGCCGATGTACAACCGGCTCGCGGGCGCGGTCCGTTCGGTGGACCGGGACACCTGGATCTTCGTCGAGCCCACGCCGATCGTCGGCGAGGGCGTGCCGACGGGTCTCGGGAGGATCGACGACCCGAAGGTCGTCTACGCCCCGCACTTCTACAACACCGCCATGGAGGCGGGCGCCGACTACGATCCGGCGGCCGGCTGGATCGAGACGTACGAGCAGGCCGTGACGGAGTACCCCAAGGAGTACAAGGTCCCGGTGGTCGTGGGGGAGTGGGGGCCGCTCAACAACTCCCTGCCGAACATGAACCGCTTCTACCGGGACGCGATGGCCTCTCTCGGCCGGTACGGAAGCGGGTGGGCCGGCTACGTGTGGTGCTACGGCGGCGGGTACTGCGCCGTGGACGGCGCCGGGGCCTTCCGTACGAACAAGGAGGAGACGGCGCAGCCGTACGCGGAGGCGGTCGCGGGCACGGTCCGCTCCTCCGTGTACGACTCCGGGACCGGGGTCTACCGGCTGGAGTACGACTCCGGGCGGCGCGGCTCCCGGGTGACGGAGCTCTCCCTTCCCCCGGGCGCCTGGCGGGTGGCGGCCCGCGGGAAGGCGGTCGTGCTCCGCAAGGACGAGGGCCGGGCGTGGGTGGTGGCCGCGCCGGGAGCCCGGGTGACGGTGACCGTCACCCGCGGCTGACGTCGCGCGCGACCGTCGCGTGGCGGGGTGGCAGCCCCGCCACGGACGGGTCCCGCGCCGGGGCGACGGGTCCTGCTTCGCGCCGCCCCGCGCCGGATCAGCGGGCCTGCTTGTCGCTCCGGTGCAGCAGTGCGGTGATGTGCGCCGCCGCCGTGGACAGCTGGCGGCGGGTGTCCGCCAACTGCGTCGCCGTCACCCCGTGGTCGCGGGCCGCGTCGCGGATGTCGTCGCGGAAGCGGTCCAGGAGCCGGTCCAGATCACGGGCCGGGTCTCCGGTGGCCTCGGCGTCGGCGGCCCACTCCGGGGCCGTCTCCTCGGCGGCCGCCCGGTCGGAGCCGGTCGTGTCCGTCGCGGTCGGCGCGGCAGGCGCGGTCGGGTCGGGTGCCGACGCCTTGGGGTGCGTCGTGCCCGAGACCAGGCCGCCCAGCTGGGCCGTGATGTCCGAGATGCCCTCCCAGACGCCCTTCGGCCAGTCACCGCGCGCGAACCGGTCCTGGACCTCGTCCTGGACCTGCTTGGCGATCCGCTGGAACTCCTTGGCCTGGCGGCGCGCGGACTGCGCCTCCGCGCGGGCCTGGCGGGTCTGCTCCCGCCATTCCTGCTTGGCGCGGCGCAGTTCCTCCTTGGCGTCGGCGAACGAGGAGTCCTTGCGCCGGGTCTCGCTCGCCGCCGCGCGCATCTCGCTGCGCAGCTTGCCCGCGGCTCCGCGCACGTCGTCACGGATCTCGGCGGCGAGCTCGGAGACGGACTCGCGGATCTCCAGCTCCAGATCGGCCAGTTCGCCGCCGCGGCCGGCGAGCTCCGCGCGACCGGCGTCGGTGATCGAGTACACCTTGCGGCCGCCCTCGGTGGCGTGCGTGACCAGGCCTTCGGCCTCCAGCTTGGCCAGCCGCGGATAGACCGTGCCGGCAGAAGGGGCGTACAGGCCCTGGAAGCGCTCCTCCAGGAGCCTGATCACCTCGTAGCCGTGGCGGGGAGCCTCGTCGAGGAGCTTGAGGAGATAGAGGCGCAGTCGGCCGTGGGCGAAGACGGGCGGCATGTCACAGCACCTTTCCGGTGGAGGCGGCTTCGAAGTCGTCGGACGCGGCCGCGTCCGGGCGGCGGAGCAGGGCGATCGAGCCGGAGACCGTCGTCGCCCTGAGCGTGCCGCGGCCGGCCCCGAGGGTGCCGGTGATGCTCTTGGTGCCCCACTGTCCGGCGACGCGCAGGTCGTCGAAGGCGTTGGAGACGGAGCCGCTCGTCGTGTTCGCCTCGACGCGGGCGTCCGCCGGGTGCGGGAGCCGGATGGCGACCTCGCCGGAGACGCTGTTGAGCCGGATGTCGGCGGGCGGGCCGTCCAGGTCGGTGGCGTCGAGGTCGATCACCATGTCCCCGCTGAGGGTGTCGGCCTTCACGGAGCCCGCGGCCTCGATGACCGTCACGTCGCCGGTCACGGAGTTCACGCGCAGTGCGCCGGTGACGGACTGGGCTTCCAGGCTGCCGGAGACGCTCTCGGCGTTGACCGGACCGGAGAGACCGACGAGCGTGGTGTCGCCCGTGACGCCCCGGACGTCCGTACGCCCCTTGATGCCGGAGATCACCGCGCCGGCGCCGATCACGCCCACCTCGACGTCCGCGCCGGCCGGGACGGCCACGGAGACCACGGCATGGCGGCGGTGTCCCACACGGTCGAGCCATTTGAGGACGCCCTTCCACTGCAGGTCCTCATAGGTGACCGTCAGTGTCGAACCCTCCTGGGTCACGACCAGCGGCGGGCCTTCGACGGAGGAGACCTCCAGACGGGCGGTCGACTCGTCGGTGCCCACGACATTCACCGTGCCGCCGACGATGCGCACCCGGAGTCGCGTCACGGGGTCGGTCAGCGTGAGTTTCGTCGGCTCGGCCACGGACCACTCTGTCATCGTGCTGACCTCCCGCATCGGGGACGCAACATATCGCGTCTCTTGATGAACACGATATATCGCGGTGCCGGGAAGTCAACCCCGTTCCTCGGTGGTTCGTGAGGGCATTCACCCTCGTACATGGACAAATTGACCTAGCGTAGGGCCATGAACGCGACATCCGGACCGCGCCCCGTCGGGGCGCTGCTGCTCTGCCGCGCCGAGCCCGCGGCCGTCCGCCCGCCGGCCCAGCTGCTGCGGGAGCAGCTGCTCCTCGCCCCGGCCGGAACGGACTGGAGCGTCATCGTCCCGGAGGGGAAGCCCTGGCTCCACGGCGGCGAACCCGTCGAACGGGTCGTCACCGGCTGGGCCACGGCGCTGGCCGTCTCCGCCGCCACCTGGCCCGTCCTCGCGCTCTGGTGGGACGCGGACCGGGCCGGCTACACCCTCGCCGCCGGATTCCGCCGCACCGTCGGCTACACCTGGCTCGCGGACGGCACCCCCGTCGGCGAGGACGAGGCCATGCGCACGTTCGCGGCCCGTCTCGCCCTCGACCCCGTCCTGGACGTCCAGGCCTTGGAGCCGCTCACCGAATCCGACAAGGAGGCCGACGCCCACTCCAGGCTCATCGGACTGACGGCGATCCTCACCCGTACCGGCCTCGTCCTGCCCACCGGGCTCAACCCCGGCGAGAGCGCCGACCGCCTCCGCTCGGTGGCCCTGGCCCAGGGCGCCGAACAGCTCGAATGGCACGGCTGGCGCGATGCCGTACGCGCCGAACTCGACGCGGTGGAGGAGGGCCGGCTCGGCCCGTACATGCGCGGCCCCAAGGCCCGGCTGCTGTGCGCGGTCCAGCTCGGCGCGGGGGTGCCTCTGCTCGCCTGGGGCATCGGCCGCCGCAGCGGCGGCTGGGCGGCGGCCGGGGCGCTGCTCGTCGCGCACGGGGCGCTGGGCCTGGTCTACGACCGCCTGCGCGGTCGGTGACCCCGGACGGACTCCTCACCCACCCGGCGCCCGCCCCCCTGGGTCACTCGTCCTCGTCCTCGTCGTCCAGACGGGCCAGCCAGGTCGCGAGGCGCTCGACCGGCACCTCGAAGTCGGGGTTGAGATCGACGAACGTCCGCAGCTGCTCGGCGAGCCACTCGAAGGTGACCTCCTCCTCGCCGCGCCTTTTGTCCAGTTCCTCGATGCCACGGTCAGTGAAGTACATGCGTTCAGGATAGGCCGT
The DNA here is from genome assembly GCF_042264065.1 of Streptomyces sp. NPDC056222. Taxonomy (NCBI): domain Bacteria; kingdom Bacillati; phylum Actinomycetota; class Actinomycetes; order Kitasatosporales; family Streptomycetaceae; genus Streptomyces; species Streptomyces sp. NPDC056222. Next base: position 8,407 of record NZ_JBHJTL010000076.1, read on the forward strand.
GGGCCTGACGGGCCCCTCGCGCTTGTCGGTGCCAGGGACTAGCCTTCTTCATCATCGTTTCGGGGAGCGGGGGGCCGCTGTGACGCATGGGATCGCTCGTATTCGACTGGACGACGGAACGCCGGTGTGGGCCAGGATCAGCGAACCGGCCGAACTGGAAAGGGGTGGCGGCTTCCAGGACACCGGCATCGGCGACCGGGTGGTCTCCATGGCCGGCGGACTCACCGATGTCGTCCGCGGTGTCGTCGGCTCGTTGCGGGCCGGACTCTCCCCACAGGCGCCGGTAGAGGTCGCGGTCACCTTCGGTATCGAACTGTCCGCGCAGGCGGGCAAGGTGATCAGCGTCCTGGCCGAGGGCGGCGGCACGGCCTCGATCTCGGTCTCCCTGACCTGGACCGAACCGGGCCCGACACCTGCCCAGGACCCGGACGGCCCGGACCCGGCACACGCGCCCGCTCCGGCACGCGTTCCCGGACCCGCGCCCGCGCCCGACACCGGGCCGCACCACCGCCCGGCGGCCGATGGCGCCGTATGAGCGCCTTCGAATCCCTCGTGCGCCCCGCACTGGTACGCATCGCGGCTCCCGGGGACGGGTATGACCCGCACGGCGACCGGTACTGGGGCACCGGCTTCTTCATCGCCCCCGGCTGGGTGCTGACCTGCGCCCATGTCGTGGCCAAGGGGGGAGGCGCGGTGTGGAGAGGCGAGCGGGCCGTCGGCATCGTCTGGGACGGCGGCGTGACGACCGGCGAGGTCGCCCTGGCGAGTCCGCGCCCCGCCGTGCCCGAACAGGAGCTCGACCGCTGGGACTTCCCGGACCTCGCGCTCGTCCGCGTACCCGATGTCCAGGACGTGAGCTGCGTACGGCTCAGCGAGCGGATGCCCGTGATCGCCGAGCCGATCCAGGTCAGTCTGCACGGCTGGTCCCGGGAGACCGGCCGGTTGGGGATCCGTGACGCCGTCGGCGAGATCCACGGCGTCGACGGCGAGGCGCTCCTGCTGCGGGGCACCCAGCCGGTGAAGGGGCTCTCCGGCGGACCGGTCGTCGACCTCGACCGCGCGGCCGTCATCGGGCTCAACAAGGGACGTGGCGCGCACGAGGGCGCCGCCGTCCCCATCACCTCGCTGCGGCAGCTCTACCGCGCGCGGGGCGGCCGGCTGCTCTCCGACGTCATCCGGGAGCACGACCGGCACCACCTCGCGCGCTACCGCTCGGTCTCCGCCGAGTCCGACTGGACCAGGGCGCAGATCAGACACCGGCCCCCCACCACCCAGGGTCTCGACCCCGGGGGCCGCATCCATCTGTACGGCCGGCTCGCCGAACTGCCCCCGCCCGCCGGCCCGGGTGATGTGCTGCACCTCGTCGACGAGGTCAGGGAGCTGACGGTGGGGCAGAACGTCCGGCCCCTGCTGGAGGACGCCCCGCACACCTGGCGCGAGGGCGTCGGACTGCTCCAGGAACTCCATGAACCGAACCAGGAGTCGGCCTCCGACCTCAGTCCGAACGCCGTGCTCGTGTACGCGGCCACGGTCGCCCGGCACATCAGGGAGCGGTACGGCGACAGCGCGGCGGTCCGGAGCCTGGGCTCATGGGTCACCGACGCCGCGGCCGGGACGCCGCTCGTCATCCGGCAGACGATCGCGGGGCTGCTCGGCCATGGCCGACGCGGCGGATCGCAGGGGGTCCGGGAGACCGGTTCTCGGGCCGACGTCCTGATCGAGATCGACACCCCGCCCTATGGGAAGCGGTTCCCCTGGCGGGTGAAGCTGCTCTTCGACGGACACACGATCAGGCCGGTGGACGGGAACGACGAGGGAGTCGAGCGGGAAAAGCTGTACGAGACCCTGCGGCAGCCGCTCGCCGAAGCGCTGGCCCAGGGTGACTGCGGCGAGCATCTGGCCGCCGTCGAGGCCCAGTTGCCGCGCGAGCTGTTCGACGAACCCCTCGACACCTGGCGGCTCTCGCCCGACGACGAGCTCTTCGACGAACGCTCGCTGCCCCTCGGTCAGCGCAGGGTCGTCGTCATCCGGGACCGGGCCCGCAATACGCGGGCGCCGGCGCCCGAATGGCACAAGCGATGGCGGATGGCGGGGCTCGGGCCCCTCAAGGCGGTTCCGCTGCGCGCCGAAACGCTCGGCGCGGGGCGGAACGCGCACACGGCGCGCATCCGCCGGGAGACCCCTCGGCAGGCGTGGGTGCGTCTCTCCGAGGCCGAGGACGGCTCCGTGCCCGTGTTCTGCGGTCAGGTGGGAAGCGGCGAAGGCCTCAAGGCGATGGCCGCGGCACTCGCCGCCGGCCACCCGATCGCCCTGTGGCGGAGCGGTGCCCATGACCACGAGGACTGCGTCGAGTTCCATGAGCGGGCCCGCCTGTTGCTCGCGGAGGCGGCCGGGGCCGGCGGGCTGCACGCGCCGGTTCTCTCGCTCCGGAAGCGCGTGGCCGCCGACGCGGACGCCGACACCGATGCGTACGCCGACTTCGATGCGTACGACGACTTCGATCCGGACCCGGACACGAACGCGGCGGCGAACGCGACGGCATGCACCGGCGCGGGCGCCGGCACAGGGACGGACGACGACCCGGGCGCCCACGCCGGTGACGACCCGCCGGCGCGTTCCGAGCACGCCTGGGCGTCGACCCTCGCGGTTCTGTTCGACCCGCCCGACCGGCCCCCGCACGAGGATCCGCTCCAAGGTCCCCCGATGCTCGGCGAGGAGAGCTGGTGACCCCGCGAACACCGGGACAAATCGACCGGAATTCGAGTCGGCGGCGCCTGTGGACGGGCGGTATTTTCGACGCGCCGGGCCACGACACCACAGCCAGGAGGAGTTCATCGTGAACGATTGGCGGATCTACCGTGGTGCCGGCCACCCGCATGACGAGATACGGCGGTTGCCCGCCCCGCCGCCCTGGCGCGACTTCTCGACCGGAGGGTCCGACGACACGCTCGCCGGCCGTGACCGGCGGCTCGGCGTGCGCCGTCGCCTGGTCCAGAACCACCACCCCAGGCCCGCCGAGACCGACGCCGTCAACGCGGCCCTCTATCTGCGCCGGCCGCTCCTGGTCACCGGCAACCCCGGCACGGGCAAATCCACCCTGGCCCATGCCGTCGCCCACGAGCTGGGCCTCGGCCGTGTGCTGCGCTGGCCGATCGTCAGCCGCTCCACCCTCCAGGACGGGCTCTACCGCTACGACGCCATCGGCCGGCTCCAGGACGTCCAGCTGGAGCGCGCCCAGGCCGGATCGACGGTGCCCGCCGCGACCCCGGCCGGCATCGGCTCGTACATCCGGCTCGGGCCGCTCGGCACCGCGCTCCTCCCCTCCGCGCAGCCCCGCGTCCTGCTCATCGACGAGCTCGACAAGAGCGACCTGGATCTGCCGAACGACCTGCTGAACGCCCTGGAGGAGGGCGAGTTCGCCATTCCCGAGCTGGAACGGCTGGCCGACCGGGAGCCGGTGGTCGAGGTCCTCGACGACGACGGCCGCAAGGTGCCCGTCCAGGGCGGGCGCATCCGCTGCTCGACCTTCCCGTTCATCGTCCTCACCTCCAACGGTGAACGGGACTTCCCCGCCGCCCTGTTGCGCCGCTGCATCCGCCTGGAGCTGGAGCCGCCGGGCGAGGAGCAGCTGGGCGCCATGATCGAGGCCCACCTCGGGCCGGACGCCGCCGCAGGCGAGGAGGGTCTGGTCAGCCGCTTCCTGAACCGCGATCCTGGCGAGGTCATCGCCACCGACCAGCTCCTGAACGCGATCTACCTGACCCAGCACGCCCCGCGCACCGAGCGGGTGACCCGGGAACGCATCGCGGACATGCTCATGCAGCCGCTCGATCAGCCGAGGTGATGGCCGGATGCACCGGATGCATCTGGAAGAGCTCACCCGCCGACTGCGGGCGGGCGGCCACGAGCCGACCGCCGAGGAGGTGGCGGACGCCGTCTGGCTCGCCCAGTGGCTGCCGACTGCTTCCCCGGATCCGGAGGGCCCCGCGACGGACCGGTCCGAGGACCCGTCGGGGGACCGGTTACGCCCCGAGGAGCAGGCAGAGGGGCGAAATCCAGCCACCGACGGCGATGAGGCCGGTGCCCGTAATCCTCCCGGTACGGGCATCGGTGACGAGGGGGACCGGGAGCCCGGCACACGCACCGGCGCCGACGGCGGAACGCGGCCCGGCCGCGCCTCCGACACCGTCGGCCTCTCGCTGTACGCCCGCCCCCGGGACTCCGGCGACCGCGCGGCGTTCCGCCGTCCTGTGGACCGGAGCAGGAACCTGCCCGTCCGCGCGCCCGGCGCCAACGCCCTGCCCGGACTCCTCGGACTCCAGAAGGCGCTCCGCCCGCTACGGCACTACGCGCAGTTCCCGCTCCGGCCCGGCGAAGGCCTCCTCGACGAGGAGGCAACGGCCGAACGCAGCGCCGCCGCGGGCATGCTCACCCCCGTCCTGCGCCCCGCCGCCGGCCGCCGCCCCGACATCCAGCTCCTCATGGACACCGGCCCCGCGATGGTCGTCTGGACCCGGATGGTGGAGGAGCTGCGCCAGGCCTGTCAGCAGTCCGGTGCCTTCCGCGACGTCCGGGTCCACCGGCTGTACGACACGGGCGAGGGCCCACCGCGGGTCACCACCACCTCGGGGGCCGACGGGCGGCCCCGGCTGCGCCCGGGCGACCAGCTCCACGACCCCACCGGCCGCCGGCTCACCCTGATCGTCAGCGACTGCGTCGGCCCGCTCTGGCAGCGTGGCGTCGCACAGCGGCTCATCCACCAGTGGCCCCAGCAGTCCCCGCTCGCACTCGTCCAGCCGCTGCCCCCGAGGCTCTGGCCGCGCACGGCCCTGTCCGTCGAGCCGGGCCTGCTGCTGCGCCCGGCGGCCCCCGGCGGACACACCGGGTTCCAGCCCGACGAGGAGTCCTGGGAGCCGGTCGCCGCCGACACGCGCGCGGTGCCCGTGCTCACGCCCACGCCCGAGGCGTTCGCCTCCTGGGCGCGGCTCCACGCCGGCCACGGCTCCGGTGCGATCCGGGGCTGGGCGGCCAGGATCGCCCCCGAGGTGCTGCGGGCCGCCGCGCCCGACGCCGGGCCCGGGCGGGCCCGTGTCCCGCGCAGCGACGAGGAACTGCTGCGCGCCTTCACGGCCGGTGCCTCGCCCGGCGCCGTGCGGCTCGCCGTCCATCTGGCGGCCGCTCCGCTCGCCCTTCCCGTCATGCAGCTCGTGCAGCGCGCGATGCTGCCCGACACCGGCCCCATGGAGCTCGCGGAGGTCCTGCTCAGCGGTCTGCTGCGGCAACTGCCGGGCCCTTCCCCCTATCCGTGCTTCAGCTATCCGCCCGGCGTCCAGCAGCACCTCCTCGGCTCCCTGGACCGCAGCGCCGCAGCGCTCGTGCTCAAGCACTGCTCCGAGTACGTGGAGCGTAATTTCGGCCAGGGGATGCGGAACTTCCCGGCGCTCGCGGCGGCCGGACTGGCCGGCCGGCCCACCGACGACCCGGCTGCCGTGCCCGGCACGGTGGAGGAGACCGACGAACCCACCGGCCCGGTGGGCACGGAGCCCGAACTCTTCGCCCGTATCCCCGCGCGCGTGCTCCGCTTCTACCACCCCGACCTGATCACCCCCGACCCGCTCGCCGCGGCGCGACGGCTGCTCGAGCAGTGGCGCAGCCAGTCCGACCCCTCGCTGCTGATCCGGGCCCGCCAACAGGCCGAGGCCGCACTGCCGGACCACCCCGTGGAGGCCGGGATCCTGCTCGGACGGGTGCTGTACGCGGAGTCCGGCACCGCCGCCGTCCAGGGCACCGGGACCCGCCACGAACTGCTCACCCGCGCGCTGACCGAACTGGAACGGGCCGCGGAACTCGCCGATCAGGGCGGTGCGCAGTGGGCCGAGGCCCGGCTCGAACAGGCCGTGGCCCACCACGGGTTGTGGCGCCATACCGCCGACGCCCGGCATCTGGACGAGGCCCTCGCCGCGCTGACGGGGGACGTGCCGGACTGGCCCGAGGCCCATCACCACACCCTCCATCTGCGCCGCGGGCGGCTGCTCCTCGCGCGCGGCGACGGACCGGCGGCGGCCGCCGAGCTCACCACCGCGCTCTCCCTCCGGGAGAGCGGTCCCGCGCTCCTCGACCTGGCCGACGCCCTGCACCTGGCCGGCGCGGACCCGGCCGAGATCACCCCCGTACTGGACCGGGCGGGGGAGCTCCTCGGGGACGGATCGGCACTTCGGCTGCGCTGGACGCGGGCGCGCGCCCGGCTGTACGACACGGCCGGCGACGGACCGGCCGCGGACACGGCTTACGAGGAGGCCACGCTGCTCGCCCCCGCCGACAGCGAGCAGCGCGGACGGATCCTGATGACCTGGGGCGAGTCCCTGATGCGCCGGGCCGCGGCCGCTCCCGGCCAGGCCCCCGTCGACCGGGCCGAGAGCGTGCTGCGTGAGGCCCTCACCCGCCTTCCGGCCGGGGCGCCGGACCGGGCCCGGGCCCGGATCCTGATCGGCAGCGTGCTGGCCCTGCGCTTCCACCGGGCCGGGTTCCTGCCCGACCTGTACGAGAGCCGTCACCTGCTGGAACAGGCCGCTCGCAGCGCCCGGGACATCGGCCTGCGCTCGGAGGTGTGGCTGCAACTGGGGCGGGTGAGACTTGAGTTGAGCGGGTTGGCCCGGGACAACGTGCTCGGCGACGCGCTCACCGCCTACGAACGCTCCTCGGAGGACGCCTGGTCCGCCCACGGCGACACCCCGGGCACGATCACCGGCGCGCGTGCGCTGCACGCGCAGGGAGCCGTGCTGTTCCTGATGGGGAGGAACGAGCGGGCGAAGAGCGTGCTGCGCGCCGCGGCCGAGCAGTGGCAGCGGTTGGTGGGCGCGCTGGTGGAGGTGGACTGGAGCGACGTCGAACGGACCAGATCGCTGCTCACCGAGGTCGAGCAGGCGGAAGGGCCGCTGAGTGCTCCGCTGTCCGGCGAGGACCGCCGCCGGATCGCGCCGCCCTGGTGGGCCTGGAGCGAAACGGCCGACTAGGCGGCGGCCGGAGAGGCGATACGGAGAAACGGCTGGATAACGGGGGCGTGAATGGGCGCAGTTGAGTCGAACGGGTTTCTGACTTCCCGGCGTCGGGAAGAACCGCTCCGCCGCTACGACCGTGGGGGACAGACGTCGGTGAGGAGGAGCCGAGAGTGTTGGATCACACGGGGTGGGCGACCGGTGTCGACCAGGACGCCGCACAGCCTCCACCCCTGCCCGACCTCGCCGCCGTCGACCTGCGGACCCTGCGGGGCATGGACCATCCCGAGCTCGTGGCCGAGGTCGAGCGGGTGCTCGGTCACTCCCTGGAACTGGGCGAATCCTGGGTCAGTGAGGGAAATCCCTGAAGGGCCCGGCCCGCACCGGCGCTTTCCGGTCAGTTTTCGGTACCGGCCGCCGGCCGGTACCGAGGGCGCACGATGACGACGGCCCCCCTGTCCACGGCCGACTTCGCCGAGCTGGCCAGGACCGGTCCCGCGCAGGTGGGCATGTCCGCGCTCCACACGGGCCTGCGCGGCCGCCGACTGCTCCTGCTCAAGGCCCTGCTCGTCCGGGTGCAGCGCGAACGGGAGAGCGTCGACGATGCGGCAGCGCGCCGCTTCGAAGCCGCCTGGCGCCTGCTCGAACAGGCCGAACGAGCCCACCCCGCAGTGGTGCGTGACGTCCTGGACTACCCGACGACCGGAGCCTGGCTCGCGACCGCGCTCGCCGCTCCGGTCGGCCAGGCCCTCGACCGCAGGCTCGACCGTCTCGAGTCCATCGCCGTCACGGCCGCGCTGCGCGCGGGCTGCCCCCTCGACCTCACCGTCGCCACGCCCACCGGAACGCTCTCCCTGACCGGCGCGGGCCGCCTCCACGTGGGTGCCGAGCGGGTACGGATACGGGCCCGCGCCCGTGTCGTACGCATCGGGCCCGAGGGATCCCGCGCGAGCTGCGGAGCCCTCCTCCTCTCCCACCCCCGCACGGGCCGCCTCACCGGCCTGGGCCCCGCATGGACCGGCCTGCGCGCCCTGCCGGGGACCGTCGCCCTGCTCGACGACCTGGACCCGTACCGTGTCCCGCCCGGCGGAGTCGGGGCCCCACCGCGAGCGGCCACCGACAGAGCCGCCACCGACGCGGGCGCCTGGTCCACCCGCTGGCGCGGCGCCCACCAGCTCCTGGAACGCGTCGACCCCGTTCGTGCCTGCGAGGTCCGGCGCGTCGTGCGGGCGGTCGTCCCGCTGTCCGGGGGAGGGCAGCCGCCGGTGCCGATGAGTGCCACGCTGCGCGCGGCGCCCGGGGCCGTGCTCACCTCGCTGCCGTCGAGCGCGCGGGCGATGGCCGAGACGCTGGTCCACGAGATCCACCACAGCAAGCTGGCCGCCCTGCACGAACTCGTACCGCTGCACCGTCCCGGCCCGAGCGCGGTGCACCGGGTCGGCTGGCGGACCGATCCGCGACCGATCGCCGGGGTGCTCCAGGGCGCGTACGCGCACCTCGCGCTCACCGACCTGTGGCGGCGGGCCGCCGTGGCCCCGAGGGCGCCCGAGTCCTGGCGGTCGGCTGCGGGACAGCGGTTCGAGAGCTTCCACGATCAGGTGGGCGGAGCGCTGGAGATCCTGCTTGAATCCGATGAACTGACCATCGCAGGACGGGAGTTCACGAGCCAAATGAAGAGGCACCATGCGAGCCTCGGCGCGGTCCGTAGACCCCGTGGGTAACACTGTGTCGACGAGGGATGACACTACGTGGCGCGTGAGCGGGATAGGGAGACATTGATGGCGGAACAAGGGCGTACGGGTGGCGCCGCGGCGGCGCCCGAGCATGTCCTGGTGGTCTTCCCGGGCTATCACCGCCCTTGGGCCGCCTGGATCGCACAGCGTCTCGAAGCGCACGGGGTCAGGACGACCCTGCAACGCTGGGACCCGCCGCGCGAGGTGCCGCTGGAGGACTCGCTCGGCGACCTGCTGCTCGCCCGCGGCCAGGTCCTTCTCGTCCTCAACGACTGGTTCTTCGAACTCGGACCGCGTCCGGCCGGCGAGTGGAACGACGTCCTGCGCGGCTTCGTCGCGGCCCACGCCGAGCGCTTCGCCGCCGTCAACCTCACCAACCGGCCCCTGCTCCCCGCGACCGCCGTCCTCGAACCCGTCAGCCTCTGGGGCGTCGGCGAGGACGAGGCGGAGGCCCGCCTGCTCGCCCGCCTCACCGTCGAGGCGCGCCGCCCCGCCGGCCGGCGCGGAGTACCGGGACCGCCCGTCCGCTACCCGGACACGCCGCCCGAGATCTGGGGCGAAGTCCCGCGCCGCAACCCCCGGTTCACCGGCCGCGACGACCTCCTGACCGAGCTCCAGGAACGGCTCATGGACGCCGAACGCGGCAACGCGGCCTGCACCCTGCTCGGCATGTCCGGCATCGGCAAGACCCAGATCGCCGCCGAGTACGCCCACCGCTTCAGCCCCGACTACGACGTCGTCTGGTGGGTCAACTCCGACGACCGCAACGTCCAGCGCGACCGCTTCGGTGAACTCGCCGCCGAACTCGGCCTGGCCGTCGGAAACGAACCCGGTGAACGCATCCGCGCCGTGCGCGAGGCGCTGCGCCGCGGCGACCCGCGGTCCAAGTGGCTGGTCATCTTCGACGGCTGGGACGACACCGACGGCATCGACGTGATGCTGCCGCACGGCACCGGACACGTACTGATCACCTCACGCAACCTGGGCTGGCGCGAGCACACCGACATCGTCCAGGTGCCCAGCTTCGACCGGGCCGAGTCCACCGGGTACCTGATGCGCCGCGCCCCGCACATCAGCGGAGTCGAGGCCGACGAGGTCGCCGCCGAGTTCGGCGACGTACCCCTGCCGCTCGTCCAGGCCGCCTCCTGGCTCGGCGAGTCCGGCATGGAGGTCGCCGAGTATCTGCGGATGGTCCGGGAAGGACGGCTCTCCACCGTCGACGAGACCTCGGCGGGCGAGGGCTTCCCGCACGCCTCCCTCACCTCCTGGTCGATACTGATCAACCGGCTCCGACGTGCCCAGCCGCAGGCCGTCGAGATCCTCAGCCTGTGCGCCTCCTTCGCCCCCGGCCGCATCCCCCTCGGCATCGTCCGTGCCTACCCCCAGGCCGACGTCCCCGAAGACCTCCGATGGATGAACGCGGACCTCGCCGCCTGGACCCGGGCCCTGGACACCCTGGTGAACTACTCGGTCCTCACCCGGGAGTCCCGCGGTCCCGTCACCAGCACGGAGATCGGACCGCACCAGGAGTCCGTGCACATGCACCGGCTGGTCCACGACATCGTCTCCAGGCTGACCGACGGCCCCACCCGGGCCGCCCACCGCAAGGCCGTCCGCAACCTGCTCGCCGAGGCCGACCCCGGCAACCCGATGGACAGCCGCCACTGGCCCCGCTACGCCGAACTCCTGCCCCACCTGGAGCCGTCCGGCGCCCTCGCCAGCCGTGACCCGCGCATCCAGAACGCCGTCCTCAACTGCCTGCGCTACTGCTACCGCAGCGGCGAGTTCAAGGCGGGCGCCCGGCTCGCCGAGAAGATCCGCTCCAGCTGGAGCGAGTTCATGGACCCGCTGGCACAGCCGATGATGGACCTCACCACCCAGGAGGGCAACGTCCTGCGCTCCAGCGGCCGGTTCCGGGAGGCCTACCAGCTCGACCACGCCCTTCAGGAGCGGCTGCGCGCCGCCACCCCGCCCCATGAGCTCGGCATGATGCTCTGCAACGGCGCGATCGCCAGCGACCTGCGCCACCTCGGCCAGTACGCGGAGGCGGAGTCCCTCCAGCGCGAGGTTCTCGACGAGGCACAACGGCTCCTCGGCGAGGCCGAGTTCGTCACTCTTGTCGCCCGCTTCAACCTCGGAGTGGGGTTGCGGCTGCTCGGCCGCTACCAGGAGGCCTACGACCTCGATGTCGAGACCCTGGCCCGGCGCGAGACCCTGTTGCGGCCCCGGCACGCCAACACCCTGAACTCCTCGATCGCCTGCGCACAGGACCTGCGGCTGCTCGGCCGCTATCGCGACGCGCTCGCCCGCCAGGAGTCCACCCTGAAGATGCACGTCCAGGTCCTGGGCGCGCTGCACCCACAGACTCTCAAGGCCCGCGCCCAGCTGGCCCTGTGCCGGCGCCGGGAGGGCGGCTCGCAGCAGGACATCAGCGCCACGATGTCCAGCGTGCTCGACCAGCTGGAACAGGTCCACGGGCGTGGGCACTACGTGACCCTGGCGTTCATCAACGACTACGGCAACTATCTGCGCGAGCACGGTGACCTCGCCGCGGCCAGGGACCTCATCGACGAGGCCGAGTCGGGCTACCGGGCACTCCTCGGCCCGGCCCACCCCTTCGCCACCGGCATGCTCTCCAGCACCGGGCTCGTCATGCAGGCCCGCGGCGACCGCGCCGACGCCATGGCGATGCTGGAGGCCTCCCTCGCCGGACTGACCGCCTCCCTGGGACCCGACCACCCCTGGGTCCTCGGCTGCGCCCTCAACGCGGCCGGCGCCCGGAACTTCAACGGCCGGGTCGCCGACGCGACCGAGCTCAGCCGGGAAACGCTGCGCAGGTCCCGGCACACCCTCGGCAACGACCACCCGCTCACTCTGTCCTGCCAGATCGCGCTCGCCGCCGATCTACGGGGTCTGCGCGAGGTCGAGGAGGCCGGCAAGGTCGAGGAGGACGCGCTGCTCACCCTGACGAGGACTCTGGGGGCCCAGCACCCGCACACCCTCTCGGCCCGCCAGCGGATCCGCCCGTACTGGGACTTCGAGGCGTACGTGTAACCCGGGCAGATGAACGCCGGAGGCCCGGCGCCCCTCGTGGGGTGCCGGGCCTCTCGACGTACACGTACCGGTGCAGCGGGTCAGGCGTCGAAGACCTCGTTGACCAGCTGCTGCTGCTCGGCCTGGTGGCGCTTGGCAGAGCCGACCGCCGGGGACGAGGAGTGCGGACGCGAGATCCGACGCAGGCGCTCGCCGTGCGGGATGTCGGCGCCGACCGCCAGGTCCAGGTGGTCGATCAGGTTGAGCGCGATGAACGGCCACGCACCCTGGTTCGCCGGCTCCTCCTGAGCCCACAGGTACTTCTCGGCGTTCGGGTACTTGGCGATCTCGGCCTGGAGCTCGGCACCCGGCAGCGGGTACAGGCGCTCCAGACGGATGATCGCCGTGTCCGTGACACCGCGCTTCTGCCGCTCGGCCTCCAGGTCGTAGTAGACCTTGCCGGCGCAGAAGACGACCTTGCGGACGTCGGCCGGGTTGGCGGTCGAGTCGCCGATCACCGGGCGGAAGCCGCCGGTGGTGAACTCCTCCGCCTTCGACGCCGCGGCCTTCAGACGCAGCATCGACTTCGGGGTGAAGACGATCAGCGGCTTGTGGTGCGGGTTGTGGACCTGCCAGCGCAGCAGGTGGAAGTAGTTCGACGGCAGGGTCGGCATGGCGATCGTCATGTTGTCCTGCGCGCACATCTGGAGGAAGCGCTCCGGGCGCGCGGACGAGTGGTCCGGGCCCTGCCCCTCGTAGCCGTGCGGCAGGAGCAGCGTGACGCCGGAGGTCTGGCCCCACTTCTGCTCGGCCGAGGAGATGAACTCGTCGACGACGGTCTGCGCACCGTTGACGAAGTCACCGAACTGGGCCTCCCAGATGACCAGGGAGTCCGGGCGGGCCAGCGAGTAGCCGTACTCGAAGCCCATCGCCGCGTACTCGCTGAGCAGCGAGTCGTAGACGTTGTAGTGGGCCTGGTCCTCGGCCAGGTAGAGCAGCGGGGTGTAGTCCTCGCCGGTCTCCTGGTCCACCAGGACCGCGTGGCGCTGGCCGAAGGTGCCGCGGCGGGAGTCCTGGCCGGACAGCCGGACCGGAGTGCCCTCCATCAGCAGCGAGCCGATGGCGAGGGTCTCGCCGAAGCCCCAGTCGATCGTGCCGTCGTCGATGGAGGCCGCGCGGCGCTGCATCTGCGGCATCAGACGCGGATGGACCGTGATCCGCTCCGGGATGTTGACCTGCGACTCGGCGATCCGCTTCACGACCTCCTGGGAGACCGCGGTGGTGACGGCGACCGGGAACTCCGGCTGGGCGTCCGGGACGTGCGTCGGGGCCGGCGCCGAGGTGGCCTCGCGGACCTCCGCGAAGACCTTCTCCAGCTGGCCCTGGAAGTCCTGGAGCGCCTGCTCCGCCTCTTCCAGCGTGATGTCACCGCGACCGATCAGCGACTCGGTGTACAGCTTGCGCACCGAACGCTTCTTGTCGATCAGGTTGTACATCTGCGGGTTGGTGAACTGCGGGTTGTCGCCCTCGTTGTGACCGCGGCGGCGGTAGCAGATGAGGTCGATCACGACGTCCTTGTTGAACGTCTGGCGGAACTCGAAGGCGAGCCGCGCGACGCGGACCACGGCCTCCGGGTCGTCGCCGTTCACGTGGAAGATCGGCGCCTCGATCATGCGGGCCACGTCGGTCGCGTACATCGAGGAACGCGAGGACTCCGGGGCGGCGGTGAAGCCGACCTGGTTGTTGATGACGATGTGGACCGTGCCGCCGGTGCGGTAACCGCGCAGCTGCGACATGTTCAGCGTCTCGGCGACGACACCCTGGCCGGCGAAGGCCGCGTCACCGTGCAGGGCGACGGGCAGGACGGTGAAGTCCGTGCCGCCCTTGTTGATGACGTCCTGCTTGGCGCGGACGACACCCTCCAGGACCGGGTCGACCGCCTCCAGGTGCGAGGGGTTGGCGGCGAGCGAGACCTTGATCTGCTCGCCGTCCAGGCCGGTGAAGGTGCCCTCGGCGCCCAGGTGGTACTTCACGTCGCCGGAGCCGTGCATCGACTTCGGGTCGAGGTTGCCCTCGAACTCGCGGAAGATCTGCGCGTACGACTTGCCCACGATGTTCGCGAGGACGTTCAGGCGGCCGCGGTGGGCCATGCCGATGACGACCTCGTCCAGGCGGGACTCGGCGGCGGAGTCGATGACCGCGTCGAGCAGCGGGATGACGGACTCGCCGCCCTCCAGGGAGAACCGCTTCTGACCGACGTACTTGGTCTGCAGGAAGGTCTCGAAGGCCTCGGCCGCGTTCAGGCGGCGCAGGATCCGCAGCTGCTCCTCGCGCTCGGGCTTGGAGTGCGAGCGCTCCACACGGTCCTGGATCCACTTGCGCTGCTTCGGGTCCTGGATGTGCATGAACTCGACGCCGGTGGTGCGGCAGTACGAGTCGCGCAGCACGCCGAGGATGTCGCGGAGCTTCATCATCGACTTGCCGGCGAAGCCGCCGACCGCGAACTCGCGCTCCAGGTCCCACAGGGTGAGGCCGTGCTCGGTGATGTCCAGGTCGGGGTGCTTGCGCTGGCGGTACTCCAGCGGGTCGGTGTCGGCCATGACGTGGCCGCGGACCCGGTAGGAGTGGATCAGCTCGAAGACGCGGGCGGCCTTGGTGACGTCGTCGTCGTGCGAGGCGTCGATGTCCTTGAGCCAGCGAACCGGCTCGTAGGGGATCCGCAGGGCCTTGAAGATGTCGTCGTAGAAGCCCTCCTCGCCGAGGAGGTAGTTCGCGACGACCCGCAGGAACTCGCCGGAGGCGGCACCCTGGATGACCCGGTGGTCGTACGTCGAGGTCAGGGTCATGACCTTCGAGATGCCCAGCTTGTTCAGGGTGTCCTGGGAGGTGCCCTGGAACTCGGCCGGGTAGTCCATCGAGCCGACGCCCATGATCACGGACTGTCCGGGCATCAGACGCGGCACGGAGTGGACGGTGCCGAGGCCGCCGGGGTTGGTCAGCGAGACCGTGACGCCGGTGAAGTCCTCCATCGTGAGCTTGCCGACGCGGGCGCGCTTGACGATGTCCTCGTAGGCCTGCCAGAACTCGAAGAAGTTCAGCGTCTCGGCCTTCTTGATGCCCGCGACGACGAGCTGGCGGTCGCCGTTCGGCTTCACCAGGTCGATCGCGAGACCGAAGTTCACGTGGTCCGGCTTGACCAGGGTCGGCTTGCCGTCCTTCTCCGCGAAGGAGTAGTTCATCGACGGCATGGCCTTGATCGCCTGCACCATCGCGTAGCCGATGAGGTGCGTGAAGGAGATCTTCCCGCCCCGGGCGCGCTTCAGGTGGTTGTTGATCACGATCCGGTTGTCGAAGAGCAGCTTCACCGGGACGGCGCGGACGGACGTGGCCGTCGGCACCTCCAGCGAGGCGTTCATGTTCTTCGCGACGGCGGCGGCGGGGCCGCGCAGCGTGATCAGCTCGGGACCGGCGGGGGCCTCGGTGGCCGGTGCGGCCGGGGCCGCGGGGGCCTTGGCGGCGGGCGCGGCCTTCGCGGGCGCCGGAGCGGCGGCGGCGGGCTTCGCCGGAGCCGGAGCCGGAGCCGGAGCGGCCGGGGCCGGAGCGGGCGCCGGGGCGGCGGGCGCGGCAGGTGCGGCCTGTGCGGGGCTCACCTGCGGCGCGGCGGCGGGAGCCTCCGTCGTGCCGGGCTTGTAGTCGGCGAAGAAGTCCCACCAGGCACGATCGACCGAATTCGGGTCCTGGAGGTACTGCTGGTAGATCTCGTCGACGAGCCACTCATTGGCGCCGAAGGCGGTCGCAGGGTTCTGACCCTGCCCGTCTTGGCCGGTGGAGATGCTCGAGTTACTGGGGGACTGAGACGACACGGCGGTAACCGCCCTCTTCCGCTTCACAAGGTGATGGACAGCGGAAATAAAGGCTACGCCTCCCTGGCCGACAGGTGCAGGCCGGGCAGCGCCAACGTCGCGCAAGTCACACTTGGCGCGGTGTTTCGGGGCAGGGATTGGCGGGAAACAAGCGTGGTTCTGCCTCGCGTGGGTACGGGAGACCCGGGTTGCGGCCCATGAGGCACGCATCCCTGACCACGTCCTGATCGTGTCCTGTTCATGTACACGCAGAACATGTGCTTCCAGTTCGACCCTACGTCAATCCCGCGCCGGAAGGCTTCCCGGAAGAGTGACCTGGATCCGGCAGCCGCGTGACGATTCGGCCACTCCGATCTCCCCGCCGTGCAGATCCACCGCCCAGCGGGCGATCGCCAGTCCGAGCCCCGTACCGCCGTCGCTGCCCGGACCGGGCTGGGCCGGCACCTGGCCACGGTTGAACCGCTCGAAGACCGTGTGCCGCAGCGACTCCGGGATGCCGGGGCCCTCGTCCTCGACCTCGAGCGCCAGGGAGTCCGGCCACGGCCCGCGCCTGGCCCGTACGGTCACGCGGCCGTGCGGCGGCGAGTGCTTCACCGCGTTGTCGATGAGGTTCGCCATCACCTGGTGCAGCCGCTCCGCGTCCGCGTGCGCGGTCAGCTCGGGCGGCGACACATCGAGGTGCAGATGGACGTCCGTACGGTTGTGCAGCCCGGACGTGGAGGAGAGGCCGCGCTGGGACGCGGCCAGATTGGCCTCCCGGAGCACTCCCGAGAGGTACGGCCAGACCTCGAAACGTCGTGCCTTGAGCGTGACGACACCGTTGTCAAGACGTGACAGGTCGAGCAGGGTCTCCACCAGCCGGCCGAGCCGTTCGGACTGCTTCAGCGCGGTCCGCATGGTCTCCGGATCCGCCTCGGAGACCCCGTCCACGACGTTCTCCAGAACCGCGCGGAGCGCGGCGATGGGGGTGCGCAGCTCGTGCGAGACATTGGCGACCAGCTCCTTGCGGTTCCGGTCGACGGCCTCCAGGTCGTCCGCCATGCGGTTGATCGTCGAGGCGAGGTCGCCCAGCTCGTCGCGGCGGTCCGCGCCGCGCACACGGCGGCTGAAGTCGCCGCGTGAGATCGACCCGGCCACGGTGGTCATCTCGTCCAGCGGCGCCGTCAGGGACTGCGCCACGAACTGGGTGATCAGGAGGGTCGCGATCATCGCGAAGATCGTGATGTAGCGGAACTCCGTGGAGGTGCGTATCGCCACCAGGGCCAGGCCCGAGGTGAGCAGGACCGCCCCGACGACCAGCGTTCCCAGCTTGGTCTTGATCGAGATCAGGATCCGGCGCCTGCCGCGGCGCTCGGGGCGCGGCCCCCGTCGGCTCATGGCGCCGGGGTCTCCAGCGCGTATCCGACGCCATGGACCGTACGGATCCGCTCCGCCCCGATCTTCCGGCGCAGCGCCTTGATGTGGCTGTCCACGGTCCGGGTGCCCGAGGCGTCCGCCCAGTCCCAGACCTCCGCGAGCAGCTGCTCGCGGGAGAGGACCGCACGCGGGGTGTTCGCCAGGCAGACCAGCAGATCGAACTCGGTCGGCGTCAGGTGCACGTCCTCGGCCCTGACGCGGACCCGCCGCTGCGCGTGGTCGATCTCGAGCTCGCCGAGCCGCAGGATCCCGCTGCGCGGGGTCACGGCGGCCAGCGCGGCGCGCTCCACCCGGCGCAGCAGCACGTGCACGCGGGCTGCCAGCTCACGCATCGAGAACGGCTTGGTCATGTAGTCGTCGGCGCCGACGCCGAGGCCGACCAGCATGTCCGTCTCGTCGTCCCGTGCCGTGAGCATCAGGACCGGGACCGGCCGCTGGGCCTGGACCCGGCGGCACACCTCCAGGCCGTCGAAGCCCGGCAGCATCACGTCGAGGACCATCAGGTCCGGCTGCCACGCCTCGGCCGCGTCGACCGCGGCCGGGCCGTCCGTCGCCGTCTGGACGAGGAACCCCTCGGCCCGCAGCCGCGCGGAGATCGCATCCACGATGGTCGTGTCGTCCTCGACGACCAGCACCCGCCGCTGCGCACCCGGACTGGGCGCCGCACCGTGGTGAGTGGTGTGTGTCTGCTCCATTGCCCCGCCTCGCATCGCTGGTGTCGGCCAGCAGCCTAGAGGCACCGGGAGTGTCCAGGCTATCCAGGCCGGACGGCGAGGTGCACCACGTCAGGGACGCCCCGGGCAACCGGGATCTCTTCCGTCCGTACCCCGCTGAATCCGGCATTCCGCAAGGACGCTTCGAAATCGGCGGAGGGTCGAGCGGACCACACGGCGAGGATCCCGCCGGGGTCGAGCCGGTCCGCGCAGGCCGCCAATCCCTCGGCGGAGTACAGGCTTTGGTTGCCCTCGGTGACGGTCCAGTCGGGCCCGTTGTCGATGTCCAGGCAGAGGGCGTCGTAGGTGTCGGTGGAGGTGTGGACGTATTCGATCAGGTCCGTGTGCAGGATCACGTTCCGCGGATCCGCCAGCGCCTGGCCGGAAATCGCCGCCAGCGGCCCTTCGCGGTGCCAGTCGATGATCGCCTGCTCGCGCTCGACGACCGCGATCCGGCCCCAGCGGGGGTCGGCGGAGGCGTGGGCGAGCGAGAAGCCGACGCCGAGGCCGCCGATCAGCACGGATGCGGCAGTCCGTCCGCCGAGGGCGTCCATCGCCGCGTCGATCAGAAGCCGTTCCGAACGTCCGTCGGAGGTGTCCATCAGGAAGGTGCCGTTGGCGATGATCTCGAAGTGCTCGTCGCGTCGGCGCAGTACGACCTCTCCGTACGGACCCTCGCGGCGGTCGAGGGTGACGGGGCTGGACATGTTCACTCACTCCCGGTCTCGTCGGACGGTTGTCCCGGCCATCCTCGCGGGCGGGGACGGCCGGGACAAACGCATACCCGGGGGAGCGGAGTTGACGCGGTCCTCGGGTTACAACGGCAGACCGTGACCGTGCGGGAAGACCGGATCCACCGTGTCGTTGGGGACGTCCGGGCGGGCCGCCGCCACCGCGGCCATCGAGCGCGGCAGTTCGAAGGGGAGCCTGCCCTCCGCCTTCGCCCGCCCGAAGGCCACGTCGAGCAGTGCCTCGTCGCTCGCGCCGTAGTCGGCGATCAACGCCGCCGCGTTCTCGGCGATCTCCGGGAGGACGGCCGGCCGCTCCAGGTTGACGCAGACCACCGTCGGAACCGTGCCGAGCAGCGAGAGGATCCTTGCCAGTTCGGGCTCCTCGAAGGCGAGCGAGCCGGAGTGGAAGAAGGATTCGAAGCGGTTCGGGCGCTCCTCGTACGGGGTGCGCAGCCGCAGCACGGCGAGGTCCGCCTCCGCCGGGGTGGTCACGACGTCCCCGTACGCCGCCGCGACGGCCGCGTCGACGTTCTCCACGTACAGCTTCGGACGCCCCGAGAGCGGCAGCGGCCCGTCCGTGAGGACCGTGAGCGAGCGGCGCTGGGCCGCCGCGCCCGCCGCCTTGAAGTCGGCGCGGCCGACCGTCTCGGCCGCCTCGTCCGGGTCGACGTACCGGCGCCCGTCGAAGAGCCCGAGCACGAACTTCTCGCGCAGCAGCCGCCGTACGGACTCGTCGATGCGCGCCTCGGAGATCCGGCCCGACCCGACCAGCTCCACGATCACCTCGGGGCACTGCTCGCCGCCGAACTGGTCCGAGCCCGCCTCCAGCGACTTCGCCGTGCGCTCGGCGACGCTCAGGTGCTCCACGCCCCACGCCCGCGCCTCGTGCGGCTCGCCGAAGATCACCGAGTCCGTCAGCAGTCCCCAGTCGGTGCAGACGATCCCGGTGAAGCCCAGCTCCTCGCGCAGCAGCCCGGTCACCACACCCTTGTTGAAGCCGAAGCCGACCTCCTCCCAGTCGGTCCCGATCGGCTGGCCGTAGTACGGCATCATCTGCGAGCAGCCGGCGGCGATGGCGGCCTTGAAGGGTTCCAGGTGGTGGTCGCGCATCCCGCCCGGGTAGATCTGCTCCTTGCCGTGCGGGAAGTGCGGGTCCTCGCCGTCCTTCTGCGGCCCGCCGCCGGGGAAGTGCTTGACCATGGCCGCCACCGAGTCGGGACCCAGCTCCTCGCCCTGCAGGCCGCGGACATAGGCCTGGACGAGTTCGCCGGTCAGCTTGGCGTCCGAGCCGAAGGTGCCGGTCTGGCGGGCCCAGCGGGGCTCGGTGGCGAGGTCGATCTGCGGGTGGAGGGCTGTACGGAAGCCGACCGCGAGGTACTCGCGGCGGACGGTGTCGGCGAAGTGGAACACCAGCTCCGGGTCGCCGATCGCGGCGAGCCCCAGCGCCTCGGGCCAGGCGGAGAACGCACCGGCGTTGAAGGAGGCGCCGACGTTGTCCGTGAAGGCGTGGCGGGGGTCGGTGGAGAGGGACACCGGGATGCCGAGCCGGGTGTTCGCGGCCATCTCCTGGACCGCGTTGTGCCACAGGGCCATCTCGCGGGCGCCGTAGGTGCCGAGCAGGTTGAAGTGGCTGAGATGACGGCCCTCGACGAGCTCCGGGGTGGTGAACGGCAGCATCGAGCCGTCCGTCTCGGTCACCGGCGTGCCGTCCGCGTTCATCATCAGCATGGAGTGGAAGAGCTGGCCGGCCTTCTCCTCCAGGGTCATCCGGGCGAGCAGGTCCTCGACGCGCTCGGCGACGGGGCGGGAGGCGTCCTGGTACGGGTGCATGTCGGGGCTCCTGGGGGTTGCTTGACCGAGCGGACGGACAGGACAGCGACCGCGCCGAATGGGCTCCATCGATCACGGACGGCAGCGGAGTCGGCCTGGGCGTCCTCAGGCTAAAGGCGAAAACCGAGTGACCACTAGGTTTCTAGAATGTGTCCTGGGTCACAGCGCGAAAGGGGTGATTCGGGCACGCCTTAAGGTGATCCCCATGCCGGAGAGCAAGGGCCGAGCGCCCCGTGGAACCGCAGGTAGGGGCAGCTACGCGGTAGGAGACGCGCGCCGCCTGAAGATCCTGGACACCGCCGTCGAACACTTCGGGCAGTGGGGCTTCCACGCCTCCTCGCTCGCGCGGATCGCGAACGACTGCGGGATCACCCAGGGCGGTCTGCTGCACCACTTCCGCAGCAAGGAGGACCTCCTGCTCTCCGTCCTCGCGCAGAGCGAGCAGCACGACGTCGAGCGTCTCTTCGCCGACGAGCCGGAGTCGTACGCCGCCTACCTGGAGACCGTCGTCGGTCTCGTCGAGGACAACACCCGCCGCCCCGGCATCGTGCGGATGTTCAACGTCCTGGTCGGCGAGTCCGGCAACGTCGGCCACCCCGCGCACCAGTACTTCAAGGAGCGCTACGCGCGCGTGCTCGGGCACACCGTCGACCTCCTGGAGGCGGCGGTACGGCGGGGGGAGCTGAAGGCGGGCATCGACTGCCGGGCCGTGGGGCAGGAGCAGCTGGCCATGATGGACGGCCTGCAGTTCCAATGGGCCCTGGACCCGGCCTCGATGGACATGCCGGCGCGCGTACGGGCCTTCCTGGACCGGCAGTTGCGAGAACTCTCGACGACGGGGGAGGGGCTGCCGGGAGCGTCCGGCTGAGACGACCGGCCCGGCGAGCGTGTTGCCGCACAGGTTGTCGTATGCGTGCGTGCGTGCGTGCGTGCGTGCGTGGGTGCGTGCCGTCAGGTCCGTACGGGACGGGCTCCGCGGAACGCGTAGAGCGCCGTGCCCCCGGCGAACGCCCCCAGCGCCATCGCCCAGGCGCCCACCTGCGGGCCCGGTTGCATCGGCCAGGCCCACAGCGCCGCGGCGCCGCCCGGTCCCGGCGGCGCCGCCATGTAGACCGAGCCGACGTACACCGCCATCGGGATCCAGCTCGGCCGGGCGCCGATCAGCGCCGCCGCGGCGGCCGTGACGCCGACCGCGCCCAGGGTGTTGCGGACGATCGCGGGCCCGCCGAACTCCTCCGGGTGACCCGGCACGGCTAGCGCCAGCAGGGCGACGGCCAGGACGGTCAGGGCGAGGAGGTGCGCGGTGCGGCGAGGGGGCCAGGGCCGGGTCGCCGTACGGTCCAGCTCGTCGCTCGCGGTGTACAGGCTCGTCCCGATCGCCGACGCGGCCAGCAGCGGGCCGAGGACGACGACCGGCACGCGGGAGGTGTGGTCGAGGCCCGGCCGGGACTGGAGCCAGTACGCGAACCATGCGGCCGCGGCGGCCGTGCCCAGCAGGGCGGCGACGGTGCCCGGGAGCGTGCGCGAGCGGACGAAGAGGGCGAGGCCGGCGGTGTTCATGGGATCGGCACCTCCTCGGGGCGACAGCCGTCCGCCGCCATGTAACGGGCGAGGTAATCCCGTTGGGCAGCCGGGGACTTGGCGCGCAGCGCGTCGAGGTGCCGCTGCGTGCCCGGGCCGACGGGGACTCCGTAGTCCTCCGGTGTCGGCGCCAGCCACTCCGACACCGCGAGATGGATCTCGCCGAGCCGTTCGACGTCCGGTCCGGCGAAGTCCTCGGAGCGGCAGGTCTCCGAGAAGAGGAACTGGACGGCCGAGTTCAGGTACAGGTCCGGGCGGGACAACTCGCCCCGGACCGCGTCGAGGTCCGGGTTCGGGAGGGCCGTCTCACCCGGGCCCGGGGCGTTCGGCCCGCCGACCCAGCGGGTCGGCGCGCCCGGCAGCCCGCGCAGGCGGTCGTTGAGCGGGGTGAGCGCCTTGGAGATGTCCGGCAGCAGTTCCCGGTCGACGTTCGGCAGGCAGACCTGTGGTGTGCGGCCGTCGCAGACCAGCCGGGCGGCCGCCGGGTCCTGGCGCCACGGACCCTCCCGCGGCAGGCCGGCGATCGGTACGGCGGCGGCCACCGCGGCGGTCAGCGGAAGCAGCGCGAGCAGTCGGAGCCGGGCGCTGCCCGCCGCGTACGCGAGGAGCGCGGCCAGGGCGAGTCCGACGCACCACACGACCCAGAGCGGCGCGAACCACCACACCGGTCTGTCCCAGGTGTAGAAGTGCTCGACGGCCGGGTTGAGCCAGAAGCCGGTGAACTCCGTACGGGTGGCCGTTCCGAACACGACGTAGCCGACCACCGCGAGCAGCGGCGCCGTCAGGCGCCACGACACCAGCCGCCCGACGAGATGACCGAGCGTACCGAGGACGGACAGTGTGACCGCGTCGGCGGCGACGAGTTCGAGGAACGGCCGCCCGCCGCCGACGTACGGCCAGGTGGCCAGCAGGCACACGGCGGCGGCGAACAGGTATCCGGCGGCCGGCCAGAGCACCGTCGGTGCGACGGAGAGGAGGATGCGGCGCAGTGGGCTCCGTGGCACGGAGCCCAGCAGCTCCAGCGTCCCGCTGCGCCGGTCCCGCCCGCCCTGCCGGCAGCCGAGGGCGAGCACGAGGGGGCCGACGAGCAGGCCCGCGACGATGTGCAGCATGTCTGTCGTGTCGGTCCAACGCGACTGCCAGCCGGGCGCCTTGGCGTACATCGTCACGAGGACCGTGACCGCGACGGCGGCGCCGGCCCAGGGGCCGGCCCCCCGCCGCAGCTCGGTACCGACGACGGACGTACGGGGCGGGCCCGCGGCCTCGCGGGGAGGTGCGGCGGTCGCGGTCAACGGAGGTCCTCGGGGGAGACGGGAGCGGTGGCGGTGGCGGGGTCCGGCCGGGGCGTCCGCCCGCCCGGGTCGTCCACCGTGGACGGGGCCGGGAGGGGCACCGCGGAGCCCGTGTCCGCACCCGACGCCGACGCGCCGGAGGAGGCAGAGGCGCTCGGCGTGCCCGACGCCGAGGTGCCCGGCTTGCCCGACGTGCCCGGGGAGGTGGAGGCGGCCGGCTTGCCCGACGTGCCCGGCGAGGTAGAGGTGCTCGGCGTGCCCGGCGTCGAGGTACCCGAGGAGGTGGAGGCGGCCGGCGTGCCCGACGCGGCCCTCGCGCCCGCCGCGTGCGACGCGCCCGGTGGGGTGCGGTGGGCGCGTAGGGCCGACGTGTATCCGCGCTCGATCGCGTTGGCCGACTCCCCTGCTCCCGCGATCCCCGATTCCTCGCCCAGGGCGGTGAGTTCGGCGGTCGTTCCCCGGAAGGCGACCCGGCCGGACTCGATCAGCGTGACCTCCGAACAGGCCGCTGCCACGTCCTCCACCAGATGGGTGGAGACGATCACCGTGGACGACGCGCCGATCTCCCGCAGAAGCGTCCTGAACTCGACCCGCTGCTCGGGGTCGAGCCCCGCCGTCGGCTCGTCGAGGAGCAGCAGCTCCGGTTCGTTCACGATGGCCTGGGCGATCCCGGCCCGCCGGACCATGCCCCCCGACAGCGTCTTGAGCCGGGCGTCGATGCGGTCGGCCAGACCCACCCGCTCCACGGCGCGCTCCACGGCGGCCGGGACGAGCTCCGCCGGCATCTCCTTGAGCCAGGCCACGTACGCCACGAACTCGCGGACCGTGAAGCCCGGGTAGTACCCGAACTCCTGCGGCAGATAGCCGAGGCGGCGGCGGATCTCCGACCGTTCGCGGTGCGCCCCCGCGTCCCGGCCCAGCAGCTCCACCCGGCCGTCCGACGGAGCGGCCACGGTCGCGAGGATCCGGATGAGGGAGGTCTTGCCCGCGCCGTTCGGGCCGAGCAGGCCGTGGATGCCGGGGCCGAGGGTCAGGTCGAGGCGGTCGAGCGCGACGGTGCGGCGGTGCCGGACGGTCAGCCCGGTCGCCGCGACCGTCGTGAGCGTGGAGGCCGGCGTGGACCGCGTGGTCCAGTCGGTCCCTGTGCTGGGTGTGGTCACCGGGTCTCCAGGTGGTCGAAGGAACGGCGTCGCAGGGCCAGCAGGCCCGCGCAGACGACTGCGGCCGCGGCCCAACCGCCCTGTGCGGCAGGGCCCGAGAGGTAGCGGGCCAGCTCGGCGGTGGCTCCGGGACGGCCGAGCACCGGACCGGTCACCGCGAGCAGCCAGCCGCCGGCCAGCGTGGCCGAGGCCGCCCGGCACCCCACGAACGAACCGAGGGCGAGGGCCGCCAGAGTCAGCGCGAGCGCCGGCAGCAGCCAGGCCGCGGCGCCCGGCACGCCGGTGACCGGCGGCAGCACGGCCCCGGCCGCGGTCAGTACCGGCACGCACACCCCCAGCACCGCCGCCGCCCGGGTGAGCAGCAGGCGCAGCCCGCCGGAGGGCGTCGCCACACCGATCTCGTACATCGGGTCGGCGTGACGTCCGTACGAGACGGCCACTCCGGCGAGCGGCAGCATCGGGGCGACGGCGAGCAGCGCCGGCCGCGCTTCCCGGAACCCGGCGCCGTACGCGAGCCCGACGGCGGCGGCGACCACGACGAGCACCGCCACCAGCCAAGCTCCGCGCAGCGCGGGCCCGACGGCCCAGAGCACGCGCGCCCAACGGGAGACCGGGGAGAGGCCCTGCCCGCCGATTCCGAGGCTCGGGCTCACGGCCGGGCGCCGGGGCGCGCGGCCTCGGCCGGCGGCCGTCTCCGTGCGTACCGTCTCCAGGAGCGACGCCCGTACGTCCGCGAGGACCGCACCGGAGCTCCCCGCGCGGACCGCCGCGGAGACGCGGACCGCGCAGCCTTCGCACGCCTCGACATGCTTCTCCAGGGACCACGCGTCGGGTTCGGCCGCCGAACCCGACGCGTACTGAGCGGCCAGCGAATCGGTCACGTGCCACGGCGCGGTCATGCGGTGCCTCCCAGGGCGTGCGGGCCGAGGGCGGCCCGCAGTTCGCGACGGGCCCGCAGGGCGCGCGTCTTCACCGTGCCCTCCGGTATCCCCAGCAGCCGGGCCGTCTCGCGCGTGGTCAGGCCGTCGACGACGGTGGCCCGCAGGACCTCGCGCAGCTCGGGCGAGATCCGGTCGAGCGCGGCGCCGACGTCCCCGTACTCCAGACCCGCGAGGACCCGGTCCTCGGCGGAGGGGGCGGGGGCGACCGGTTCGGGCGCGGCGCGCTCCGCACGGGCCCGGGCGCGCTGGGCGTCGACCAGGCGGCGGGCGGCGACGACCCACAGCCAGCCGCCGGCCTCACCCCGGCCGCGGTGGGAGCCGGCGGAGCGCCAGACCGTGACGAAGGTGTCCTGGAGGACCTCCCGTACGGTCTCCTCGTCCGTGCAACGCCGGGACAGCCGGGCGTGCAGCCATCCCGCGTGCCGGTCGTACAGCACGGCCAGCGCCTCGGCGTCCCCACGGGCGACGGCACGCAACAGCGCGGAGTCGTCCCGCTCTTCTCCCCGTTCGGGGCGCAACAGTCTCACGCCTCTCTATCGCTCGGAGAGCGGTCGGCGGTTCACGCCGCGGCCGAGAGCGAGGCCGGGGAGGCTCAGGGGCCGGTCGGGGGGCCGCCGTCGGGGAGGGAGGAGAAGACCCGCTGCATCGCGGGCGAACGGTCGCCGTCGGCGCTGACGACGACCCGGTAGTCGTACGTGACCACGTAGGTGAAGCCGTCGTGCACCGGCTTTCCGGACGGTCGCGCGGGCACCTTCGCGTAGGCCGGGGCCTCCAACGCCGCCCGCAGCTCCGCGACTTCGGCGGGTGTCATGCGGCCGTTGCGCGGGGGTTCGCTGCCGGAGCGGGTCGTGTAGCTGCCGTCGTAGTGGACGGTCAGCTGGTTGTCGACGCCCGCGAGACCCCCACTGACGTTCACCGTCACGAGGACCTCGCGCGGACCGTGCTCCTTGTCCTTCTTCACGGTCCCGCCCGAACTCGTCGGGACGGGCGGGGCGGTGTCCCCGCCGCCGGTCGGCATCGGATTCGTCGTGCCGCCCCGAGTCCCGTCCTGCGTCGCGACCGGGGGTTTCGGGGTGTCCTGGCCGCCGCACCCGGCCAACGCCATCACCGGGAGCAGCACGATCGACGCGGCCCGGATCCGTCCCGCGTACCGTCTCCTGCGCACCCTGTCCCCGAGTGTCATGTCCCTGAGAATCATGGGTCCGAGCATCCCCTCAGCCGAGCCGATTGACCAGGGCCGCGTGCAGGGCGTCGAGCCGGGGGCCGTGCGGTCCGCCGCATACCGCGAGGTCGCACGCGTCCTACCCGGCACGGTCCGCGTCACCTCCGGCGGGTGGCCCGCCGGGGCTCCTGTCCTCGATGCACTGCCCGCACCCGGGGTAGCTGGTCGTCACGACGACTGAACGTGTGGGGTGGGCGTGGAGGTTGCAGTTCGCGCACCTTTCCTTCACGCCGCGCGGCGCACCGGGTGGGCCGGGGCCGCGCGGTGCGCGTCCTCGCGCCGGTCGGCCCCGGCTTCGGGCCACGCGGCCCGGCACCGTCATACGCCCCGGACGATCCCCGTCAGCGGGCCCTCGTGGCGCCAGCCCAGGGAGTCGTAGAGCGCCAGTCCGTCCCTGGTCGCCGACAGGACGCCCGTCTCCGCTCCCGCCTGCGCGCCCGCCGCCTCGAGGGTGCGCATGACGTTGGCGCCCAGGCCGCGGCGGCGGTGGGCCGGGTGGGTCTCGATCTGGTCGGCGACCGCCGTCGCGCCCGTCGGAGCCAGCTGGCCGCGGGCGGCGAGCGTGCCGTCCGGTGCCACGATCCGAACCCGTACGACTCCGTCCCGGGTCTCCGTCGTCCGCGCGTACCCCTCCGGCGCCGGAGGCCGCACGCCGGCGTCCAGTGCCTTGGTCATCATGAAGCCGGGATCGTCCGGGACGGTCCACCCCGGGGTGATCCACTCCGCGACCTCCTCCGGCCCCGCCATCACCTTCAGCCACGCGTTCGGCTCGGTGATCTCCGCGCAGAGCTTGCCCACGGACACCGCGTCCGGCGCCGGCAGTACATGCCGGAAGACGTGCGTCGGCAGGCCCACGTCGATCCGGTAGCCCCAGGGCTCGACGACGGCGGACGGGGTGCCGCGCGAGACGGTCCAGCCCGCCACCCACGCAGATGTAATAGACGCCATATCCATGGAGGCATTACACGGCATTCTCCACCTGGGCGGGAGAGCGATCGCTCACAGCGAACGCGGCCGGGGGAACATTCGGTGGCTCACGTGCATTGAGTCCACATAGCTCAACTTGACTGCCGAAGGGGAGATCATGGCTTCGACGTCCTCACCGCTCACTCTGCCTGTGCTGCCGCTCGACGACGAGGTCGTGCTGCCCGGAATGGTGGTGCCGCTGGACCTGTCCGACAACGACGTACGCGCGGCGGTCGAGGCGGCGCAGGCCGCCGCCCGCTCCGATTCGGGCAAGCCCAGGGTGCTCCTCGTGCCCCGCATCGACGGGACGTACGCCGGGACCGGCGTCCTCGGCACCGTCGAGCAGGTCGGCCGGCTCTCCGACGGCGACCCCGGCGCGCTCATCCGCGGCCGCGGCCGCGTGCGGATCGGCGCCGGTACGACCGGCCCCGGCGCCGCCCTGTGGGTCGAGGGCAGCGTCGTCGACGAGGCCGTGCCCGAGCCGCTGCCCGGTGCCGTGACCGAACTGGTCAAGGAGTACAAGGCACTGGCCACCAGCTGGCTGAAGAAGCGCGGCGCATGGCAGGTCGTGGACCGGGTCCAGCAGATCGACGGCGTCTCCGCGCTCGCCGACAACTCCGGCTACTCCCCCTTCCTCACCGTCGAGCAGAAGGTCGAACTCCTCGAGACCGCCGACCCCGTCGCCCGCCTCAAGCTCGCCACGGCGCAGCTGCGCGAGCACCTGGCCGAGCAGGACGTGGCCGAGAGCATCGCGAAGGACGTCCAGGAGGGCGTCGACAAGCAGCAGCGCGAGTTCCTGCTGCGGCGCCAGCTGGAGGCCGTACGCAAGGAACTGCGCGACCTCAACGGCGAGACGGAGGGCGACGAGTCCGACGACTACCGGGCCCGCGTCGAGGCCGCCGACCTGCCATCGAGCGTGCGCGAGGCGGCCCTCAAGGAGGTCGAGAAGCTGGAGCGGTCCAGCGACCAGTCCCCGGAGGGCTCCTGGATCCGCACCTGGCTCGACACCGTCCTCGAACTGCCGTGGAACGAACGGACCGAGGACCAGTACGACATCCAGGGCGCGAAGGCCGTCCTCGACGCCGAGCACGCGGGTCTGGAGGACGTGAAGGAGCGGATCACCGAGTACCTGGCGGTGCGCAAGCGGCGCGCCGAGCGCGGGCTCGGGGTCGTCGGCGGGCGCCGCGGCGGCGCCGTCCTGGCCCTCGTCGGCCCGCCCGGCGTCGGCAAGACCTCGCTCGGCGAGTCCGTCGCGCACGCGATGGGACGGAAGTTCGTGCGGGTCGCGCTCGGCGGCGTACGGGACGAGGCGGAGATCCGCGGCCACCGGCGTACGTACGTCGGTGCGCTGCCCGGCCGGATCGTCCGGGCCATCAAGGAGGCCGGGTCGATGAACCCGGTGGTCCTGCTCGACGAGATCGACAAGGTCGGCTCCGACTACCGGGGCGACCCGGCGGCCGCGCTCCTGGAGGTCCTGGACCCGGCGCAGAACCACACGTTCCGGGACCACTACCTGGAGGTCGAACTGGACCTCTCCGACGTCGTCTTCCTGGCGACGGCGAACGTCCTGGAGGCCATCCCGGAGGCGCTGCTCGACCGGATGGAGCTGGTCAGGCTCGACGGGTACACGGAGGACGAGAAGGTCGTCATCGCCCGTGACCACCTGCTGCCCAGGCAGCTGGAGCGGGCGGGCCTGGAGCCGGGCGAGGTGGTCCTGGAGGACGCGTCGCTGCGGAAGCTGGCGGGGGAGTACACCCGGGAGGCGGGCGTACGGAACCTGGAGCGGTCCGTCGCGCGGCTGCTGCGGAAGGTCGCGGCGCAGCACGAACTGGGCGACCGGGAGCTGCCGTTCACGGTCGGTGTGGACGATCTGCGCGGGCTGATCGGCCGGCCGCACCACGTGCCGGAGTCCGCCCAGGACCCGGCCGAGCGGCGGACCGCGGTGCCGGGCGTGGCGACCGGACTCGCCGTCACCGGCGCCGGCGGCGACGTGCTCTTCGTCGAGGCTTCGCTCGCCGACCCGGAGACCGGTGCGGCCGGTCTCACCCTCACCGGCCAGCTGGGCGACGTGATGAAGGAGTCCGCGCAGATCGCGCTCTCCTTCCTCCGCTCGCACGGCGCGGAGCTGGAGCTGCCCGTGACCGGTCTGAAGGACCGCGGCGCGCACATCCACTTCCCGGCGGGCGCGGTCCCGAAGGACGGTCCGAGCGCGGGCATCACCATGACGACCGCACTGGCCTCGCTGCTCTCCGGCCGCCTGGTCCGCACGGACGTGGCGATGACCGGCGAGGTCTCCCTGACCGGCCGGGTCCTCCCGATCGGCGGCCTGAAGCAGAAGCTCCTGGCGGCCCACCGGGCGGGCATTACGACGGTCGTGATCCCGAAGCGCAACGAGGCCGACCTGGACGACGTCCCGGCGGAGATCCTGGAGAAGCTGGAGGTCCACCCGGTCACGGACGTCCGCCAGGTCCTGGAGATCGCCCTGGCCCCGGCGGAGGTCGCGGTGAGCGCGGCGGCGTAAGTCCCTCGCGAGGAAGCGGGGTGCCCTGCACGGGGCACCCGCTTCCTCGTGCCTCCGGCCTGCCCGAGTCGTGCTTCGGGCCTGCCCGAGTCGTGCCTCGGGTCTGCCCGTACGTCAGCCGTTCCGGCGGCGCGCCAGCAGCAGGCTGCCCGCTCCGAAGGCCGCCAGGGCTCCCGCGCCCGCGAGGGCGAGGGGGAGCGGGGAGGCGGGCGTCCCCGCGGATTCGGCGGAGAGGGCGGGGGCCTGTTCGTCGCCACCGTGGCCGGCGTGGCTCACCGTGGAGCGGTCGGCGCCCGCGGCGATCTTCGCCTCGCTCGGGGCCGAGGCCGCCGTCGTACCGCCGCCGAAGGTGACGTCCGAGCAGCTGTAGAACGCCTCAGGGCTGTCGTTGCGCTGCCAGACCTTGTAGACGATGTGGCGGCCGGTGCGGGCCGGCAGGGTGCCGGTGAAGTTGTAGAAGCCGTCCGTCGCCGTGCGGGCGGTGGCGTAGGTGGCCACGGGCGTCGCGTCCAGGTCCGACCACTTCAGGGGCTGGGTCGGGTCGAAGCCCTGCTTGGTGATGTAGACCGTCATCGTGCCGGAGTGCGGCGCCGTCACCCGTACCTTGAAGTCGAAGGAACCGGCGCCGACCGCCGTGGCCGGCCAGTCCGTGCGGGCCCAGTCGAGCGTCCGGTACTTCTCGCGGTTGGCCGAGCAGAGCTTGCCGTCCGGGATGAGCAACTGGTGCTGTCCGTCCGCGTTGGCGATGTTCACCTCGTTCCAGTCGTACAGCGGCTGGGTGCCGGAGTCGGCCACCAGGTCCTTGCACACCTGCGACTTCGGCGTCTCGGGGCCTTCCGCGTAACAGGCCGCCACCCGGCTCACCGGGTTGAAGACGGCGCCGTGGGCTCCGGCGGTGGAGGGGGTGAGGGGGATCAGCGCGGCCGCGGACAGGGTGACGGCCGCTGCGGTGCGACGGTGCGAGGGCATGGCGGGGCTCTCTCTCGTGCGTGGGGGAGGACGGGACGAGCAACGAGCGGTTCGCGCACGGAAGTTGAATGCCGTACGCGCCACTCCGAGCCTCGCATTGGTCCATACCAATGGGCAAGGGGGCGGGCGCAGAAAGGCGGAGCGGCCGAGTGGCCGACACCGTGAGGACCCGCGCACGGCTCCGGCCCCGCACCTGCCCACCGGGCAGGATGCCTGTCTC
>NZ_JBHJTL010000077.1:0-38713 GCF_042264065.1 Streptomyces sp. NPDC056222
GGGACCGAGAGGTCCGGGGCGGCCCCATGTCGACGTGCCGTACCCGCCCCTCAGGCCCTCGCCGCCAGGGTCAGGATGCGACGGGCGCCCTCCACGACCGCCGCGTCGATGAAGCGGCCGTCCGGGAGAGCGAGGGCGCCCTCCGTCGTCTGCGCCGCCTTGACGACCTCCTCGGCCGCGGCGACCTCGTCCGGGTTCGGGAGATACGCCTGCTCGATGACCGGGAGCTGGCGGGGGTGGATCGCCGCCCGGCCCAGGAAGCCCAGGGCACGGCCCCGCGCACAGCTCGCCGCCAGGCTGTCCAGGTCGCGGATGTCGGGGTGGACCGACTGGGCCGGGGGCGGGAGGGCCGCCGCGCGGGCGGCGACCACGAGACGGCTGCGCGGCCAGTCCAGTCCGCATTCGTCGCGTACCCCCAGATCGGCGCGGAGATCCGCCTCCCCGAGGGCGATGCCGTGGACGGCGGGGTCGGCCGACGCGATGGCATAGGCGTGCTCGAGCGCCAGGGCGTTCTCCAGGAGCGGGAAGAGCGGGATACCGGGGACCGCTCCGGCGATCCGGTGGATGTCAGTGGCGTGTGTCACCTTGGGAACACGGAAGCCGCTGAGCCCGGGGAGGGGCGCCAGAGGGGGGATGTCATGTGGTGCGTGAATGCGGACATGGACCGGGACGGGGTGCGGGTCCGTCAGCAGGTCGACGGTGGCGGCCAGGGCGTACGCCTTGCGCTCCGGCGCCACCGCGTCCTCCAGATCGACGATCACCACGTCCGCGCCCGAGACCAGGGCCTTCTGGACGACGGCGGGACGGTCTCCGGGGGCGTACAGCCAGGTGAGGGGGAAGGGCGTACCGCTCATACGGCTCCTTCGCTTCGCAGGGCGCCGATCTCGGCCGGGGAGAGACCGAGCTCGGTGAGGACCTCGGCCGTGTCCGCGCCGTGCGGCCGGCCGGCCCAGCGGATCCCGCCGGGCGTCTCGGAGAGCCGGAAGAGGACGTTCTGCATACGGATCGGGCCCAGCTCGGGGTCCGGGACCTCGGTGACGGTGTCCAGCGCGCGGTACTGCGGATCGGCCATCACGTCCCGGATGTCGTAGACGGGCGCGATCGCCGCCTCCGCCTTCTCGAAGGCGGCCATGGCCTCGTCGCGGGTGCGGCGGGCGATCCAGGAGCCGACCGCCTCGTCGAGGACGTCCGCGTGCGCGGCCCGGCTCGCCCCGTCGGCGAACCAGGGCTCGTCGATCAGCTCGGGGCGGCCGACGAGCCGCATCACGCGCTCGGCGATCGACTGGGCGGAGGTGGAGACGGCGACCCAGGAGTCGTCCGCGGTGCGGTACGTGTTGCGCGGGGCGTTGTTGCGGGAGCGGTTGCCGGTGCGGGGCTGGACGTAGCCGAGCTGGTCGTACCAGAGGGGGTGGGGTCCGATGACGGAGAGCATCGGTTCGATGATCGCCATGTCGACGACCTGGCCGCGGCCGGTCGTCGTCCTGGCGGTGAGCGCGGTCATCACCGCGTACGCCGTCGCCAGGGCGGCGATCGAGTCGGCCAGACCGAAGGGGGGAAGGGTGGGCGGGCCGTCCGGCTCGCCGGTGATCGAGGCGAAGCCGCTCATCGCCTCGGCGAGGGTGCCGAAGCCGGGACGGTGGGAGTACGGGCCGAACTGGCCGAAGCCGGTGACCCGCGCCAGGACCAACTCCGGGTTGACGGTGGACAGTTCCTCCCAGCCCAGACCCCAGCGTTCGAGGGTGCCGGGGCGGAAGTTCTCGACGATCACGTCGGCGTCGGCGGCCAGCTTCAGCAGGGTGTCGCGGCCGCCGGGGGTGGAGAGATCGAGGGTGATGGTCCGCTTGTTGCGGCCGAGGACCTTCCACCACAGACCGACACCGCCCTTGGCCGGGCCGTGGCCACGGGAGGGATCGGGCTTGCGGGGGTGCTCGATCTTGATGACGTCCGCACCGAAGTCGCCGAGCATCATCGCCGCGAGAGGCCCGGCGAAGAGCGTGGCGAGATCGAGGACCCGCAGGCCCTGGAGAGGGGAAGGGGTGGCGGAGCGGGTCATACGGCGTCGACCTCCTGGCCGGTGAGAGAGCCGTCCGCCGCATCGATCTCCGAGCGGTACGGCATCGAGGACGAGGCGCCTTCGCGCTGGACGGAGAGCGCGGCGGCGGTCGAGGCCCAGGCCAGGGCCTCGCGCACGGCGCGGCCCTCGCCGAGGGCGACCGCGAGCGCGCCGACGAAGGTGTCCCCGGCGGCGGTCGTGTCCACGGCCCGGACACGGTGGGCGGGCACGGTGAAGGGTTCGCTGTCGCGGGCGGCGTGCAGGCTGCCGGCCGCGCCCAGGGTGATGACCACCTCGGGGACGAGGGTGAGCAGCGCGGCGGCGGCCGCGTGCGGATCCGCGATGCCGGTGAGCGCGGCGGCCTCGTGCTCGTTGGGGACCAACAGATCGGTGGCGGCGAGGAGTTCGGGGGGCAGCGACCTGGCGGGGGCGGGGGTGAGGACGGTACGGACGCCGAGCCGGCGGGCTGTGGTGGCGCCCTCCGTCACGACGGAGAGGGGGAGTTCGAGCTGGAGGAGCAGGGCGTCGGCGGTCGCGATCAGCGCCTCGTCGCCGTGGTCGAGGGAGGTGACGGTGCCGTTGGCACCGGGGACGACGACGATCGCGTTGCCGCCCTCGTCGTCGACGACGATGTGCGCGGTGCCGGAGGGGCCCTCGGCGGTGCGCAACAGATCGGTGTCGACCCCGGACCCCTCCAGCGCGGCCCGGAGCCGTACACCGAAGTCGTCGGCGCCGACCGCGCCGATCATCGACACGTCGGCGCCGGCCCGGGCGGCGGCGACGGCCTGGTTGGCGCCCTTGCCGCCGGGGATCGTACGGAACTCCCGGCCGGTGACGGTCTCTCCGCGGGCGGGGGCCTTCGGCACGAAGGCGACGAGGTCCATGTTGGTGCTGCCGAGCACCACGATGCTGGTCATGGGCGTACTGCCTCCAGATACGTCAGTTCGGCCAGGGTGTCGAAGCCGATGCCGTCGAAGGACGGGATCGAGGTCGACAGCCGGTTCTTGAGGGGGGAGGTCCAGCGCTCGGGCAGCCGGTCGGGGTGGCCGGCGAGCAGACCGGCGACGGAACCGGCGGTGGCGCCGTTGGAGTCGGTGTCCCAGCCGCCGGAGACCGCCGCGCAGATGGAGCGCGAGAAGTCGCCGTCGGCGTGGGTGAGCGCGGCGGCGAGGACGGCGGCGTTGGGGACGGCATGGACCCAGTGATACCCGCCGAGGGCGGTGTGGAGCCGGTCCACCACGGCGTCGAAGTCAGGGGTGTCGCGAGCGGATTCGACGCCGAGACGGACGGCGGCGGCGAGCCGGGAGCGGGGCGGGACGACGGACAGCCCGTCGGCGAGGGCCCGGTGGACGTCGGCCGTGCCGGTGGCGGCGGTGGCGATCGTCGCGGCGACGAACATCGCGCCGTAGATCCCGTTGGCGGTGTGGGTGAGCGCCGCGTCCCGGTACGCCTGCGCGGCGGCGCCGGCCGGGTCGCCGGGGTGGGTCCAGCCGTGGACGTCGGCCCGGATCTGGGCGCCGATCCACTCGCGGAAGGGGTTGCGGTGGGCGGCGGTCAGCGGGGGTTCGACGCCGTCGAGGAGGTTGCGGTAGGCGACGCGCTCGGCCGTGAAGGTGCGGCCGGCGGGGAGTTCGTCGAGCCAGAGACGGGCGACGTCGGCGGTGGTGAAGTCGCGGCCGTGGCGCTGGAGGAGGAGCAGGTCGAGGAGGGGGTAGTTGAGGTCGTCGTCCTCGGGCATCCCGTCGATGTTCTCGGCGAGGGAGGTGGGGGCGGACCGACGGTTCCAGGGGTGGGCGGCGAGGAGGTCGCGGGGGACGCCGACTTCGGTGAACCAGGTGGTGAGGGGCCAGTTGCCGGCGGCGCGGGCGAGGGCGCGGATGGCGGGGAGGGGGAGCTTCTCGACGGGTTTGCCGAGCAGACACCCGGCGGCCCGGCCGAGCCAGGAGGCGTGGAGCCGGTCGCGCAGGGGGCTCTCCCCCGGGGGCGGCGGCGCTTCGTGGGCGGGAGGCACGGGGCGGGAGGTCGTCGACGCCTGGATGGCCGGGAGGGGCGTGGGTTCGTGCGGGATCAGGGGGCTCGGGAGCGTCGACAGCTCGTCCAGGAGGCGTTCCGCCAGCGGGCGCAGGTCCGGGCGCGGGGTCGGGGACGCGCCCGCCGTCGACGGGGCGGGCCGGCCGCCGGCCGCGTGCCAGCGGGCGGCGATCGCGGAGGCGTCGCGCCCGTCCTCCGCGGCCTGGCGGAGTTCGTGTCCGACGAGATCCTCCGGTTGGACCCAGGTGACGCGCAGGTTCATCGGGCCGTGCTCGTCAGCGCCGCGTACGCGGACTCGTGTGTCCGGCGGCGGGCCGTGTCGCGGGCGAAGACCTCGCGCGCGACCGCCGTCAGCACTTGCGCCGGGGCGTGCAGATCCAGCCGGCTGGCCTCCGCCACCTGCTTCGACCAGTCGGACGGGACGGCGGACTCTCCTCGGAGCGCACCGACGATCGCCCCCGCCATCGTCGCGATCGAGTCGCAGTCGCGGCCGTAGTTGACCGAGCCCAGGACCGTGCGCCGGTAGTCGCCCTCCCCGACCAGCAGCATCCCCAGTGCGATCGGGAGCTCTTCGATCGCGTGGAGCCGCGACGGGCGGCGCGCGCCCAGTGAGGGCGCGCGGTAGTCCGGGCCCACCGTGTCGAACGACGCCACCGCCTTGCGGAGGGGGGCCAGGGCGGTCTCGAAGTCCGTGTGCCGGGAGGCGACTTCGCAGACCGACTCGATCGCCGCGCGGGTGCCGTCCTTCGCCAGGGAGAGAGCGGTGGTCACCACCGACTCCGGGGTCGCGCCCGGCACGCACGCCGCCGACACCGCGGCCGCGAACACGCCCGCCGCCTCCCGTCCGTACGACGACTGGTGCGGTGCCGAGACGTCGAGCGCCTCCGCGTACGCGCCCGTCGGGTTCGCCGCGTTGACCAGGCCGACCGGCGCCATGTACATCGCCGCACCGCAGTTGACGATGTTTCCGCTGCCCGCCTCGCGCGGGTCGACATGGCCGTAGTGGAGCCGCGCCACGAGCCACTTCTCGGCGAGGAAGATCCGCTGGAGCGGGAGGGCTTCGGCCTCCAGCTCGGGGATCCAGCGCGGGGTGGAGAGGAGATCGGGGACGAGGTGCTCCGCCACGGCGTACGCGTCGAGGTGGTCGCGGACCTTCTCGTACGCCCTGATCAGGGCGTGGGTCATCAAGGTGTCGTCGGTGACGTGCCCGTCGCCCTTGTGGTACGGCGCGATGGGGCGCGCCGTGCGCCAGGCGTCGCCGTTCCAGGGACCGACGATGCCGGTGACCCGGCCGCCGTGGCGCTCCAGGATCTGTTCGGGGGTGTAGCCCTCGACGGGGCCGCCGAGGGCGTCGCCGACCGCGGCCCCGAGGAGACTGCCGGTGATCCGGTCATCCAGTGTGGGTGTCATGTCGGAATTGTCCACCCGGGGTGGCCAGTTCCGTGTCTCCCAGCAGCCCGGCGAGTTCGACGAGATCCGTGCCGGCGAGACGGGGGAGCGCGCAGCCGGCGAGCGTGCGGCAGGCGTCGCGCCAGGTGGCGGGGAGGGAGTCGGCTCCACCGAGCGCGCCGGTGAGCGCGCCCGCGAGCGCCGGGGCGGAGTCCGCGACACGTGAGAGGCAGGCGGCGGCGGGGATCGCCGCGGACGCCTCGCCGCGGGCGGCGGTGGCGAGGGCGAGGGCGACCGGGACGGTCTCGGCGGCGGCGATGCCGTAGCTGTAGACGTGGTCGACGATCTGGTGCTCCAGGAGGGGGACGAGTTCGAAGGCGCTCGTCGCGCCCTGCGCCATCTTCACGGCCTGCTGGGCGTTGCGGCCGATCTCGGTGGAGGGCGGGAGTTGGGCGAGGGCCGCCTCCACGGCCTCGTCCACCGCCGACCCGCCGAGGGCCGCGGCGATCGCCGCC
This sequence comes from Streptomyces sp. NPDC056222, assembly GCF_042264065.1. Taxonomy (NCBI): domain Bacteria; kingdom Bacillati; phylum Actinomycetota; class Actinomycetes; order Kitasatosporales; family Streptomycetaceae; genus Streptomyces; species Streptomyces sp. NPDC056222. The sequence continues at coordinate 5,989 of NZ_JBHJTL010000077.1, forward strand.
GCCATCGCGCGAGCGCCGTGGACGCCGTCGCCGTCCTGTGTGTACCGGGCGTCGAACTCGGCGAGTTCGGCGGCGGCGGACGGATCTCCGGGGTGGACGAGGGCGAGCACGGCGGCGCGGACGCAGGCGGCGTCGTCGAAGTAGTGCGGGTTGTCGTGACCGGTGGCGGGCGGGCGCAGGCCGGTGGCGAGGTTGCCGAGGCCGGCGCGGACCGAGATCCGGGCGCGGAGGGGCAGTACGGCGGACTCGACCTCGGGGGCGCGGTCGGCCGCGGCGGCGACCTGGCTCGCGAGGGAGTTCCAGGCGAGGTCGACGGCGGCGCGGAGACGGCGTTCCGGGGCGAGGGTGGTGAAGAGGGGGCCGCCGGCGGCGAGGACCGCCTCGGCGGTGAAGACCGCCCACTCGGCGTCGTCGGAGGGGCCGAGGCGGAGGGGCTCGGGGGGCTGGTTGAGGGCGATGGGGACGGGGAGGGTGGTGGTGGCGTTCTGTTCGGCGAAGGTGTCGAGCTCCCGGGTGAGGCGGCGGGTCCATTCGGGCATGCGTGCGGCGCGATGCCTGGCCGCGGGCCAGCCGGCGGCGTCGCCTGCGGCGAGGCCGAGGAGGAGACCCTCGATCCTGGCGCGGGCGGGGGCGGCGGCCCCAGGGGCCGGCCGGGCCTCGTGGGCGCCGCCCCTCTCGGGGGCGCCCGGTCTCGTGGGCTGTGCCCACCCGCCCCCGGGGCTGCTCCCGGGAGGCGCCCCCAGCCCGGCGGAACGACCGCCGACAGCGGTGGTGACGACCGCGCCCACGGCGGAGGAGGCGGGGCGATCGCCGACATCGGTGGTGGCGGCGGTGCTCACGGCCGTGGTGGCGGCCCCGCCCACAGCCGCGCCGGCTGCCGTGCCCGCGGCGGGCGCTGCAGGGGTGGCAAGGGCGGCCGGTGCAGCGGCGCCCGAGCCGTACGCGTGGTGGGTTTCGGTCATGCCGCCTCCTCCTCGTCCGCTGTCAGGAGGTCCGCGATGTCCAGGACGTGGTAGCCGCGCATCGAGGGGAGGCAGCTGCCTGTCACCGGGGCGATCGCCGTCGCCCACTCCTCCGGGATCGCCGAGATGCCCGAGGCGGCGCCCGCCAGCGCGCCGGCGACCGCTGCCGTGGTGTCGGCGTCGCGGCCCATGTTGACCGCGGTCAGGACCGCCGTACGGAAGTCGCCGCGGGCCGCCGCGAAGGCGCCGAAGGCGAGGCCCACCGCCTCGGGGGCCAGGTCCGTCCAGGGGTAGCCGCCGATGACGACCGCCGAGCGGACCGTCCGTTCGCGGACCAGCGGGTCCGGCTCGAGACGCTGGGCGGCGACCACCGCGCGGCGCATCGAGCGGGCCGTCCAGGAGTCCATCGGGACGACCGAGAGCGCCGCCGCGATGACCGAGGTCACCGACGCGCCGGCCATCGCCGCCGCGACGCCCGCCGCGACCGCCTGGCCGCCGTAGATGCCCTCGCCGTCGTGGCTGACGGTGCCGTCGATGGCCACCAGCCGGGCGGCCTCCGCCGGCCGGCCGGCCGCGAAGACGCCGAACGGGGCGGCCCGCATGGCCAGTCCGTCCGACCACGCGTGGCGGTGCTGGGCCGAGATCGGGGCCGCCAGGCCTCGGCGGAGGTTCTCCAGCGTGCCCCGCTCACTGAACCCCGCTCCGCGGAAGGGCCCTTCGTCGAGGTCGGCGATCCAGTGGTGCCAGGCCCGTTCCACATGCCGGACGGTCAGCGCCGAGCCGTGCCGGGCGAGCAGCAGGCCCGAGAAGATCGCGTACTCCGTGTCGTCCGTGCCGGCCGGACTGTCCGTCACGAAGCCCTCGATCCGGCCCCAGCGGCGGCGGATCTCCGAGGGGCGCAGGTTCTCGGCGGGTGCGCCGAGCGCGTCTCCCACCGCGAGGCCGAGCAGCGCACCCCTGGCGCGCTCACGCGTATCGCATCCCGTCGTTCTCGTCCGGCTCACCATCTCGCACCCCTTTCACGGTTCCTGAATCTGTGCCACGTGGGGGAGGCGATGACGTCGCAGAAACGTCTCTGTCACCCGGCTGACAGCACCGGAGAGCGCAGGCGAAACGGTGAGGTAGGCCTTAGTAAGTACGGCCTGCCTTGCTGGCGAGCCCCTTACATCGCGCGTATTTTCGAGGTGTTGGGGGCGGCGGGTGCAACCCGGCCCGCCGAAGAACAGGGGAGAAGCATGTCCATCATCGAAGTCCACGCACCACTGCACGAGGCCCACCGCGACAACCACACCCACCGCGATGTGAACGGCGGCTGGCTGCGCCCCGCGGTCTTCGGCGCGATGGACGGACTGGTCTCCAACCTCGCCCTGATGACCGGCGTCGCGGGCGGCGCGGTCTCGCAGCAGACCATCGTCATCACCGGCCTCGCCGGGCTCGCGGCGGGCGCCTTCTCCATGGCGGCCGGCGAATACACCTCCGTCGCCTCGCAGCGCGAACTCGTCCAGGCGGAACTGGACGTCGAGCGCCGTCAGTTGCGCAAGCACCCCATCGACGAGATGGAGGAGCTCGCCGCGCTGTACGTCTCCCGGGGTGTCGAGCCCGCGCTCGCCCGCGAGGTCGCCATGCAGCTCTCCCGCGACCCGGAGCAGGCGCTGGAGATCCACGCCCGCGAGGAGCTGGGCATCGACCCCGACGACCTCCCGTCGCCGACGATCGCCGCGGTGTCCTCGTTCGCTTCGTTCGCGCTCGGCGCGCTGCTTCCCGTACTGCCGTATCTGCTCGGTGCGACCGCGCTGTGGCCCGCCGTGCTGCTCGCGCTCGTCGGGCTCTTCGCCTGCGGTGCGCTGGTGGCCCGGGTGACGGCCCGCAGCTGGTGGTTCAGCGGGCTGCGCCAGCTCGTGCTCGGCGGCGCGGCCGCGGCCGTCACGTACGGACTCGGCATGCTCTTCGGAGCGGCGCTCTGACCTCGTAGTCGGACTCGGAAGGCTCTCGCCCTGCGGCGGACGGCCTCCCGCTCCGACCTCGTGGCCCCACCCGGAAGGCCCTCGCCCTGCGGCGAGGGCCTTCTCCGTGCATGCTGGCTGTGACGTATATCCCCTGGGCGGACGGCCGCTCCGATGAGACACTATGCACAGCGCGACATACCTAGCCGTTACCCGGCGGTTTCGAATCCATGACCACCGGGCATGAGGCGTAAGCGCCGCGGGCAATGAGGCCCGCTCTGCGACGGGTCGCCGGAGACCCCCCGGAACATCGATCCGTCCCCCTGGGGCACCCGCTGTCCCCATGTCACACAGGTGAACCAACACCACCGCTCCGTGTCAGCGGTGTCCGCATGTTGGAATGCGCTATCCGCTTCGCGAGAAGCCAGCCATCATGTAACCTGCACGAAATTTCGCGGAGGGCCAACGTCGTCCCTCGGCTGCTGCATATGCCACGACGACGACGGGAGAGCCGATGCGTTCCGACGCCTGGTCGCCCATGGACGGTCGCCCCGCTCCGCAGGGGATGTACGACCCCCGTAACGAACACGACGCCTGTGGTGTCGGGTTCGTGGCCACCCTCACCGGTGTAGCCAGCCATGCGCTGGTCGAGCAGGCGCTGACCGTACTGCGCAATCTCGAGCACCGAGGCGCCACCGGCTCCGAGCCCGACTCCGGAGACGGCGCCGGCATCCTGTTCCAGGTTCCGGACGCCTTCCTGCGCGAGGTCACCGAGTTCGAGCTGCCCGCCGCCGGCGCCTACGCCGTCGGTATCGCCTTCCTCCCTGCCGACGGCTCCGCACAGGCCGTCTCGCAGATCGAGACGATCGCGTCCGAGGAGGGTCTGAACGTCCTCGGCTGGCGCGAGGTCCCTGTCGCCCCCGAGCTGCTCGGCGCCTCCGCCCGCTCCACCATGCCGGTCTTCCGCCAGCTCTTCGTCGCCGACGGCAGCAGCGAGGGCATCGCGCTGGACCGCAAGGCGTTCGTGCTGCGCAAGCGCGCCGAGCGCGAGGCCGGGACGTACTTCCCCTCGCTCTCCGCCCGCACCATCGTCTACAAGGGCATGCTGACCACCGGCCAGCTGGAGCCCTTCTTCCCGGACCTGTCGGACCGCCGCTGCGCCAGCGCCGTGGCCCTTGTCCACTCCCGGTTCTCCACCAACACCTTCCCGAGCTGGCCGCTCGCCCACCCGTACCGCTTCGTCGCGCACAACGGCGAGATCAACACGGTCAAGGGCAACCGCAACTGGATGGTGGCACGCGAGTCCCAGCTCGCCTCCGACCTCTTCGGCGAGGGCAAGCTCGACCGCATCTTCCCGGTCTGCACCCCGGACGCCTCCGACTCCGCCTCCTTCGACGAGGTCCTGGAGCTGCTCCACCTCGGTGGGCGTTCGCTGCCGCACGCGGTCCTGATGATGGTCCCCGAGGCGTGGGAGAACCACGACTCCATGGACCCGGCCCGGCGCGCCTTCTACCAGTACCACTCCACGATGATGGAGCCCTGGGACGGCCCGGCCTGTGTCACCTTCACCGACGGCGTCCAGGTCGGCGCGGTCCTCGACCGCAACGGTCTGCGTCCCGGCCGCTACTGGGTCACCGACGAGGGCCTCGTCGTCCTCTCCTCCGAGGTCGGCGTCCTCGACATCGACCCCGCCAAGGTCGTCCGCAAGGGCCGCCTCCAGCCCGGCAAGATGTTCCTCGTCGACACCGCCGAGCACCGCATCATCGAGGACGACGAGATCAAGGCCGGCCTCGCCGCCGAGAACCCGTACGCCGAATGGCTGGAGACCGGCGAGATCACGCTCGAGGACCTCCCCGAGCGCGAGCACATCGTCCACACCCACGCCTCGGTCACCCGCCGCCAGCAGACCTTCGGCTACACCGAGGAAGAGCTCCGCGTCATCCTCGCCCCGATGGCCCGCACCGGCGGCGAGCCGCTCGGCTCCATGGGCACGGACTCCCCGATCGCGGCCCTGTCCGAGCGCCCCCGGCTGCTCTTCGACTACTTCACGCAGCTCTTCGCGCAGGTCACCAACCCGCCGCTGGACGCCATCCGCGAGGAGCTCGTCACCTCGCTGCACTCGTCGCTGGGCCCGCAGGGCAACCTGCTCGACCCGACCGCGGCCTCCTGCCGCTCGGTCACCCTGCCCTTCCCGGTGATCGACAACGACGAGCTGGCCAAGCTCATCCACATCAACGCCGACGGCGACATGCCCGGCATGAAGGCCGCGACCCTGTCCGGCCTGTACCGGGTCTCCGGCGGCGGCGACGCGCTCGCCGCCCGCATCGAGGAGATCTGCGCCGAGGTCGACGCGGCCATCGAGGGCGGCGCCCACCTGCTCGTCCTCTCCGACCGGCACTCCGACGCCGAGCACGCGCCGATCCCGTCGCTGCTGCTCACCGCGGCCGTCCACCACCACCTCATCCGTACCAAGCAGCGCACCCAGGTGGGTCTGCTGGTCGAGGCCGGCGACGTCCGCGAGGTCCACCACGTGGCCCTCCTCATCGGCTACGGCGCCGCCGCCGTCAACCCGTACCTGGCGATGGAGTCGGTCGAGGACCTGGTCCGCGCCGGCACGTTCATCGAGGGTCTGGAGCCCGAGCAGGCCATCCGGAACCTGATCTACGCCCTCGGCAAGGGCGTCCTCAAGGTCATGTCCAAGATGGGCATCTCGACCGTCGCCTCCTACCGCGGCGCCCAGGTCTTCGAGGCCGTCGGCCTCGACACCGCCTTCGTCCAGAAGTACTTCAACGGCACGGCCACCAAGATCGGCGGCGCCGGCCTCGACGTCGTCGCCAAGGAGGTCGCCGCCCGCCACGCCAAGGCGTACCCTGCCTCCGGCGTCCCCTCCGCGCACCGCGCGCTGGAGATCGGCGGCGAGTACCAGTGGCGCCGCGAGGGCGAGCCGCACCTGTTCGACCCGGAGACCGTCTTCCGTCTCCAGCACGCCACGCGCAACAAGCGGTACGACATCTTCAAGAAGTACACCGACCGGGTGAACGAGCAGTCCGAGCGCCTGATGACGCTCCGCGGCCTGTTCGGCTTCACCTCGGACCGTGAGGCGATCTCGATCGACGAGGTCGAGTCGGTCTCCGAGATCGTCAAGCGGTTCTCGACCGGCGCCATGTCGTACGGCTCCATCTCCCGCGAGGCGCACGAGACCCTCGCCATCGCCATGAACCAGCTGGGCGGCAAGTCCAACACCGGTGAGGGCGGCGAGGACCCGGAGCGCCTGTACGACCCGGCGCGCCGTTCCTCCATCAAGCAGGTCGCCTCCGGCCGCTTCGGTGTGACGAGCGAGTACCTGGTCAACGCGGACGACATCCAGATCAAGATGGCCCAGGGCGCCAAGCCCGGCGAGGGCGGCCAGCTGCCCGGCCACAAGGTCTACCCGTGGGTCGCCAAGACCCGGCACTCCACCCCGGGTGTCGGTCTGATCTCCCCGCCGCCGCACCACGACATCTACTCCATCGAGGACCTGGCTCAGCTGATCCACGACCTCAAGAACGCCAACCCGGCCGCGCGTATCCACGTGAAGCTGGTGTCGGAGGTCGGTGTCGGCACGGTCGCCGCCGGTGTCTCCAAGGCGCACGCGGACGTCGTCCTCATCTCCGGCCACGACGGCGGTACGGGCGCCTCCCCGCTGACCTCGCTGAAGCACGCGGGCGGTCCCTGGGAGCTCGGCCTCGCCGAGACCCAGCAGACGCTGCTGCTCAACGGCCTGCGTGACCGGATCGTCGTCCAGACCGACGGCCAGCTCAAGACCGGCCGTGACGTCGTCATCGCCGCGCTGCTCGGCGCCGAGGAGTTCGGTTTCGCGACCGCGCCGCTCGTCGTCTCCGGCTGCGTCATGATGCGCGTCTGCCACCTGGACACCTGCCCGGTCGGCATCGCCACCCAGAACCCGGTCCTGCGCGACCGCTTCTCCGGCAAGCCCGAGTTCGTCGTCAACTTCTTCGAGTTCATCGCCGAGGAGGTCCGCGAGATCCTCGCCGAGCTGGGCTTCCGTACGCTCGAAGAGGCCGTCGGCCACGCCGAGCTGCTCGACACCAGCCGCGCCGTGACGCACTGGAAGGCGCAGGGCCTGGACCTGGCCCCGCTCTTCCACGTGCCCGAGCTGCCCGAGGGCGCGGTCCGCCACGCCCTGATCGAGCAGGACCACGGTCTGGAGAAGGCTCTCGACAACGAGCTGATCGAGCTCGCCGCCGAGGCGCTGGGCGCCGCGACCGCCGAGGAGGCGCAGCCGGTCCGCGCCCAGGTCGCGATCCGCAACATCAACCGGACGGTCGGCACCATGCTCGGCCACGAGGTGACGAAGAGGTTCGGTGGCGCGGGTCTGCCCGCCGACACCATCGACATCACCTTCACCGGCTCCGCGGGCCAGTCCTTCGGCGCCTTCCTCCCGAGCGGTGTCACGCTCCGCCTGGAGGGCGACGCCAACGACTACGTCGGCAAGGGCCTCTCCGGCGGCCGGGTCGTCGTCCGCCCGGACCGCGGCGCCGACCACCTGGCCGAGTACTCGACCATCGCGGGCAACACCATCGCGTACGGCGCGACCGGCGGCGAGCTGTTCCTGCGCGGCCGCACCGGTGAGCGCTTCTGTGTCCGTAACTCCGGCGCGCTGGTCGTCTCGGAGGGCGTGGGCGACCACGGCTGCGAGTACATGACCGGCGGTACGGCCGTCGTCCTCGGCGAGACGGGCCGCAACTTCGCGGCCGGCATGTCGGGCGGCGTCGCGTACGTCGTCGACCTCGACCGGGACAACGTCAACTCCGGCAACCTGTCCGCCGTCGAGGCGCTTAACGACTCCGACAAGCAGTGGCTGCACGACGTCGTGCGCCGCCACCACGAGGAGACCGGCTCGACGGTCGCGGAGAAGCTTCTCGCTGACTGGGCCGTGAACGCGGACCGCTTCAGCAAGATCATCCCGACCACGTACAAGGCAGTGCTCGCCGCCAAGGACGCCGCTGAGCTCGCCGGTCTCTCCGAGGCCGAGACCACCGAGAAGATGATGGAGGCGGCGACCAATGGCTGACCCCAAGGGCTTCCTGACCACCGGGCGCGAAGTCGCCAAGACCCGTCCGGTGGGCGAGCGCGTCAAGGACTTCAACGAGGTCTACGTTCCCGGCTCCCTGCTGCCGATCATCAGCAAGCAGGCCGGCCGCTGCATGGACTGCGGCATCCCGTTCTGCCACAACGGCTGCCCGCTCGGGAACCTGATCCCCGAGTGGAACGACTACGCCTACCGCGAGGACTGGTCGCAGGCGTCCGAGCGGCTGCACGCCACCAACAACTTCCCGGAGTTCACCGGCCGTCTGTGCCCGGCTCCGTGCGAGGCGGCGTGTGTGCTCGGCATCAACCAGCCGGCCGTCACCATCAAGAACGTCGAAGTCTCCATCATCGACAAGGCGTGGGACAGCAACGACGTCAAGCCGCAGGCGCCCGAGCGTCTGTCCGGCAAGACCGTCGCCGTGATCGGCTCGGGCCCGGCGGGTCTCGCCGCCGCCCAGCAGCTGACGCGGGCCGGCCACACGGTCGCCGTGTTCGAGCGCGCCGACCGGATCGGCGGACTGCTGCGGTACGGCATCCCCGAGTTCAAGATGGAGAAGCGGCACATCAACCGCCGCATCGAGCAGATGCGCGCGGAGGGCACCAAGTTCCGCACGGGCGTGGAGATCGGCCGCGACATCACGGCGACCGACCTGCGCAAGCGGTACGACGCCGTCGTCATCGCCGCCGGTGCGACGACCGCCCGCGACCTGCCCGTCCCGGGCCGGGAGCTGTCCGGCATCCACCAGGCGATGGAGTACCTGCCGCTCGCCAACAAGGTCGTCGAGGGCGACTTCGTGACCCCGCCGATCACGGCCGAGGGCAAGCACGTGGTCGTCATCGGCGGCGGCGACACCGGCGCGGACTGCGTGGGCACCGCCCACCGCCAGGGCGCGGCCTCGGTCACGCAGCTGGAGATCATGCCGCGTCCGGGCGAGGAGCGGGCGGCCGGCCAGCCGTGGCCGACCTTCCCGATGCTGTACAAGGTCACCTCGGCGCACGAGGAGGGCGGCGAGCGGGTCTACTCCGTCTCCACCACCCACTTCGAGGGCGACGAGGACGGCAACGTCCAGTTCCTGCACCTGGTCGAGGTCGAGTTCGTCGAGGGCAAGCTGACGCAGAAGCCCGGCACGGAGCGGAAGATCCCGGCGCAGCTGGTCACGCTCGCGATGGGCTTCACCGGTACGGACGTCGAGAACGGCCTGGTCGGCCAGTTTGGTCTAGACCTCGATGAGCGGGGTAACATCGCCCGTGACGCGGACTTCGCCACCAACGTCGGTGGTGTGTTCGTGGCCGGTGACGCCGGCCGCGGCCAGTCGCTGATCGTCTGGGCGATCGCCGAGGGCCGCTCGGCCGCCCGCGGAGTCGACCGCTTCCTCACGGGCGCGAGCGACCTCCCGGCCCCGATCCGCCCGACCGACCGATCCCTGACGGTCTGACCGTCCCGTCCCCAAGACGTCCCGTACAACGACGTACGGAACTGAGCGCGGCGCCCCCCGAATGTCCCCGACCGGACGACTGGGAGGGCGCCGCGGCGCGTCCGCCTCGCGGGGCGAGTCCGGCGACGGGGGATGGGCCCGGACGACCGGGTCGGCCCCGTGGTGCGTCCACTGGCTGCTCATCCGGTGGGGGTGTGTCGGGTCTGCCGGACAGGCGAAGGTCCGGGACTCGTCGCGGGGCGCGCCGATCCCCGTGGGGCCGTGCGGGGACGGGGGCCGCGTGTCGTCCCAGGCGCCACACGTGCGACGGCCTGGCCTCAACGACCCTTGTTGATCAGCTCGTTGATCAGTGTCCCGTCCGCCGGAAGCACCCGCCCGTGCCGCAGCGGCACCCCGAGCACCTCCGCCAGGCCCCGCAGGCCCGTGTCCACCGCCGACTCGACCGCCTCGACGAGGCCCACCACGGCCGACCGCCCTTCGCGCCATCCCGTGACGGCCAGCCCCGCCGCGATCACCGCCGCGGGCCACCAGCCCGCCGTCGCGGCGAGCGCGGCGTACGGCACCGTCCACGCAGTCCGGAGCGTGGCAGCCGCGTAGCGGTCCCAGGCGGCGTTCACCTCCTGCCGGCTGCCCTCCGGCGCCAGTTGCCACAGGCGCGGCCACACCAGGGACATATGGACACCGTGCTGGACCCGTATCCGCTCCTCGACCGCCCCGAGACGCCCCCCGATCCAGGTCGCCCGCGCCGGGACGGCCGTGCCGCCGCGCAGCCGTCGCGCCGCTCGGCGCATCCAGCGGTCCCGCCCCGCCCACAGCCGGGCGACAACCGACGCCAGCCACTCCGCGCACAGCGCCGGGCCCGCGACCGCGAGGAGCAGGACCACCAGCGCTGCCGCCGTCCCGGACGGTGACGCGTACCGTCCGGTGCGCATGCGTTCCAGCCATTCGATCGTCGCCGCCACATCGACCGGCCCTGAGCGGCCGGGCGCCAGGGCCACGGCACAGGCCACCACGAACAGCAGCCCGGGCAGGACGACCCGGGTCAGCCAGCGTTCGGTGATCTTCTTGCCGACCTCCGCGAGGAACCCGTCCATCAGCCCGGGTTCCCTTCCACGGGCAGCGCCGCCGGCTTCAGCGGCACGCCGTACGGATCGTCCGGGTCCAGATAGCACATCGGCCAGCCGCCCTCCGCGTCCCGCGATCTGCGGGCCGTGCAGCGGCCGACGGCACGCGGACACCGGAACGCACTGCTCACCTCGGTCTCCTCGCTCCACAGCCCGGCCGACCCCACGCCGTCCTTGCGCCGCTCGCCCAGCACCAGCGTCGGGTCGTGGCCGAGACGCCGCAGCGCCTCCAGCGCGCTGCCGCCCTCCCGTACCTCGTCGAAGACGTCCTCGAACTCGTCGAGGGTGCCGTCCTCCTCGAAGTCCGCACGGACCGCGGGGTAGTTGTCGCACAGCCAGGTACGGGCGCGTTTCTCCAGGGCGCGGTCTGTCATCTTCTCCTCTTCGGTTTCGGGATGCACCGGGGCCTCAGGCCCCTATGTGGATGTACGGCATCCAGATCTTCGGCTGGTACGGGTGCTCCGCCCGGAGCTCCGCCAGCGTGGCGTGCAGCGCCCGTGGCGCCCGGTCGGCCTCCAGCACCCCGTCCCGTACGAGACGCCCGTACACGGCGTCGGTCACCGCCGGAGCGCTCGCGTCCTGTACGGGATACAGGCTGGCCAGCACGTGTCGGAAGCCCCCGAAGTGCAGCACCGCGGCCGGATGGGTCGCCTCGTCGGGCACCTCCGGGTCCGGTACGGCGGTGTCGCACGCCGACAGGAACGCGAACTCCGCGTCCATGGCCGGGATCCGGGCGAGCTGCAGCGGGGTGAGGATCTCGCCGCCACCGACTCGCAGACCCTCGCGGGCGATGCCGTGGCAGACGGCGTGGAGGCGGGTGTGGTCCGGCAGGAGGCGGGCGACGGCGTCGACAGTGGCGTCGTCGTCCCGCAGCCGGACGAACTCGGGCACATGATGTGCGACGACCTCGGCCTCGGCGTCGACCTCCGGCAGATCCGGCTCGTCCACGGTGAGCAGGAGCAAGGACTCCGTGGGAGGCGCCTGCCGTGGCCGACGGGCGTGCAGCAGAGAGGTGAGCGTCGGCGCGTACGAGGGGACGACCCGGCCGGGCACCGACTCCCGTACGCCACCGCGCCGGGACCCGGCCGCGTGCAGCGGAAGGTACGTGGCCATCCCGGTCGGGCACCACCAGAGTCGACGCAACGTGCCGTCGTCCGCCCCGAGTTCGGGAAGCGCCTCGAGCACCGGTCGAGCGACCGTCTCCCACAGCCAGTCGAGCGTCCGCGCACTCGCCTGCTCCCGCCGTATCTCGGCCCGGATGACGAGCGCCTCGGCGGCGGCGACACCGTCGGTGACGGAGACGGATGTCGTCGGCGTGCCATGATCCGCCGATGCGTTCCGGTGCGCCTCCCGCAGCGCCGCGTGTGCCTGGACGAGCCGCTCGTCGGCCTTCGCCGTACGGCCGAGGGCCTCGCCCGTCGCCTCGTACGTGAGGGTGTCGAGCGGCACGACAGTGACCGGGCCTTCATGGCGTACGACCAAGGCGTGGCAGCCGAAGGCGGTGATGTTCACGATCACTACCGGGCCCTCGGCGGCGGCCGCCCGCAGGGCGGCGTAGTCAGGGCTGCGCAGCAGGCCCGCCTCGCGGGTCCGGGTCTCCCACTCGCGGGCCAGGGCGGTGCGGCGCTCCGACTGTGCCGGGTCCTCCGCCCCGCCCTCCGGGAGGGGCGTGTCCAGCTCTTCCCGTATCGCGTCGAGGCGGGCGAAGAGCTCCGGGTCGTCCGCCCGTAGCCGGGTCAGCTCCGTCGTCCGCAGGTCGAGCAGCTGCGACCACATCACGGTACGACCCCGCTCGAGGATCTCCACCGCCCGCTCGGGCCGACCCGCGCACACGGCGACGGCCGCCGCGTCGACCGCGAGCTCGTACAGATCGGCGAGCAGGGTCCGCTGGTCGCCGTGGTCGACGCCACGCCACACGACCAGCGGAAGCAGCTCCACGGCCAGCGCGAGACCGTCGGCTCCGGAGGTCCACAGCTGTTCCGCGGTCGCGCCCACTCGCTCCCGGGCCACTCCGCCCGCGGCGAGCTCCATGGCGGTCCCGGCGGCGAACATGCCCCACATCCGGGCCGCGTGCAGTCGCACATCGGCGGGCATGGCACGGTTCTCCGCCGCCGCCCTGAAGGCCTCCGTGGTCTCCACCCACAGCGCGGGGACCGGATCCGGGTCCTCCTCGACCAGCTCCAGGAGCACGATGCCCAGGAGGTAGCGGTACGAGCCCTCCTCTCCCGTCCCGGGCTCGGCCCTGTCGGCCAACTCCTCCGCCAGACCACGCGCCTCGGCGAGCGTCTCGGCCCGCGGCCCCTCCCGAGGCGCCTCGATCAAGGCGCCGATCAGCTGGAAGAGACACCCGTCGTCGTCGGACCCCGCTTCGAGGGCGACGCCCTCACGCAGGGCCGCCACGGCCGTCTCCCATGCCGCGATGCCGCCCTTCCCCTCCCGGACACCGCGGATGTGCTGCAGGCCCAGATTGCGCAGAGCGGTCACGCTGGGGCCCTTACCCAACGGGCGTGAACGCACGGCCTGTTCGGCAACCTCCACGGCTTCCCTCAGGTCGCCCTCGTCGCCGCTCAGATCGAACCGGGCGCCGAGGGCCTCACTGAGCTGGATGAGATACGGGCGCTGGTCGAGCCCCTTCCTCCAGCGGGGTGCGGCCAGCACCTCGCGGCGGATCAGAATCACCTCGTCGAGCGCCGCCGAGCTGTGCGCGTCCTGGTAGCGCTCCCACAGCGCGTCGCCGAGGTTGTCCCGCAGCGACCAGATGAACTTCCTGGAACCCCAGCCCGGAAGGGCGCGGAGCCCGGCCAGTCCGCGCCGGGCCGCGGCGATGCCCGCGTCCAGCGACTCCATTTCCTGGGTCCGGTTGAGATGGTTGATCAGGGCCCAACTGTCGAGGGCCGCCATCATCCCCTCGTTGAGCGCGTTCGCGCTCGGCAGCCGGCGGGGCCTCCGCAGCGGTGCGGTGACGGCGCGGAGAGCCTCCACGTCACCCGTCCGCATCGGTGTGGTCGTCGCCTGCATCAGAAGGAGCCGGTGCACCATGTGGGCGCCCTCGTAGCGAGCCACCGGAGCCCACACCAGGAGGGGGACGCACAGTGCGAGCGCCAGCAGCATCAGCTCGCGGAACTCGACGGGGGTCGCCGCCCACACCGCCCGCGGGCCGTCGACGAGATCGAAGCCCATCCCCAGGACGAATCCGCGCACCGCCAGCGCCACGACGGCGAAGCACCCGAGCACAAGGACGCAGCCGAGGGGAAGCAGCACACGCAGCAACGGCGGTGTGTACCGCCAGCTCTCCGGGACCAGGGGCTCGTACCCCGCCCGTACGAGCATGGCGCCCACCGCCGGGCCGAGGAGCGCAAGCGTGATCACCTGCACCATCGTCATCCCCGGCGGTGGGCCGTCCAGATACACGAACAGGCCGCACACGCCGGGCAGTACGGCGTAGACCGCCCCCAGGATCCATAAGCCGACACGCATGGGGGACAGTCTTCCAGGCCGCCCCCCGCGGATGATCACGTACTCTCGGCAACAGTCGTACGGGAGGGGTCCGTACGGGAAACCGGGGAGGGGAACCGCTCGTGGCCCTGAGTCTGCGCAAGGTCGAGGAGACCGCGCCCGCGCTGGTCAGTCTCTACAAGTCGGCGGGGGTCTCCCTCCAGAAGCACGGGATGAGCGGGCAGCGCGTCGCCGTCTATCTGGTGGTCGACTACTCGGGCTCGATGAAGCCCTACTACCAGGACGGCAGCGTGCAGGCCCTGGCCGACCGGGTGTTGGGACTCTCCGCCAACCTGGACGACGACGGGCGGGTGCCCGTGGTCTTCTTCTCCACCGACATCGACGCCGAGACCGACATCGCGCTCGCCGACCACCAGGGGCGGATCGACCGGATCGTCGCCGGGCTCGGTCACATGGGCAAGACCAGCTACCACCTGGCGATGGACGCCGTCATCGACCACTACCTCGACAGCGGGGCCACGGCGCCCGCGCTCGTCGTCTTCCAGACCGACGGCGGACCGATCAACAAGCTCGCCGCCGAACGGTACTTGTGCAAGGCGGCGAAGCTGCCGATCTTCTGGCAGTTCATCGGCTTCGGCGACCCGGGCAGCCGGCAGTTCGAATTCCTGCGGAAACTGGACGAGTTGGCTGTCCCGGCCAAGCGCCCGGTGGACAACGCCGGTTTCTTCCACGCGGGGAAGGACCCGCGCAAGGTCCCGGACGCGGAGCTGTACGACCGTATCGTCGCCGAGTTCCCCACCTGGCTCGCCGCGGCCCGGGCGCAGGCCATCGTCCGGTCGTGACGTGGCGGAAAGGCGCTGGCCGGAGGGGTGTTGATCGGGTGATAGTGATGCCATGGCATCTCTTGTGCGACATGTGACGATCGATTGCTCCGACGCGTACACCCTGGCGACCTTCTGGGTCGACGTCGTCGACGGGAAGCTCGGAGAGGGTGACGTCCCGGGCGACTCGGAGGTTCTGGTCCTCACCGAGGGGGCGGCCCTGCTCTTCATCGAGGTGCCGGAGAAGAAGTCCGTCAAGAACCGGGTCCACCTCGACATCCAGCCCCAGGACCGCACCCGCGACGAGGAGGTCGAGCGGCTGATCGCGCTCGGTGCGACGCTCGTCGGCGACCACCGGAACGCGGACGGTACCGGTTGGGCGACCCTGGCCGACCCGGAGGGCAACGAGTTCTGCGTGGAGCGCTCCACCGCCGAGCGCGCGGAGTAATCCAGACAGAAGATGTCGGGTTTCCGGTGTTCCCTGGAGCCATGGGACACACCGGAACAACCCCGACCGTCACCTGGGCCGCCTTCGAGGCCGCCGAGCCCGACCTCGCCACCACCGTGCGCGAGCGCTTCGGGCAGTACACCCACCACGCCCTCGCCACCCTCCGTACGGACGGCTCGCCCCGGCTCAGTGGCATCGAGGCGGACTTCCGCGCCGGCGAGCTGTGGCTCGCCATGATGCCCAAATCCCGCAAGGCCCTCGACGTCCGCCGCGACCCCCGGTTCGCGCTGCTCGCCAACCCCGGAGAGGGCACCGGCATGGGCGGCGGCGACGTCCGCGTCTCCGGGCGCGCGGTCGAGATCACCGACCCGGCGACCCTGGAGCGGTACGCGGAGGGGGTCGGCCAGCCGCTGCCCTTCCACCTGTTCCGGGTCGAGCTGACGGAGGTCGTCCGGACCTCGGTGGAGGGCGAGGAACTCGTCTTCCGTACCTGGTCGCCGGGACGACGGGTACGGACGATCCGGCGGGGCAACGACGAGAGCCCGCCGCGCGAGCAGCCGGACCAGGGCCTGTCCGGCGGATCGGTGCCGGACAGGCCCTAGGGGTGTCTTCGGGTGTCCCGTCGACGAGGCCGGATCAGGGCCTAGCCGGTGACGCGCCGGTACTCCTCCAGCACTTTCCTCACGTAGGCCTGCGTCTCACGGTACGGCGGGATGCCGCCGTACCGCTTCACCGCCCCGACGCCGGCGTTCCACGCCGCCGCCATGTAGTCGTTCCTGGAGCCCACCTGCCGCTTGATGTCGGCGAGATGCTTGGCCGCCGAGTTGGTCTGCGTGGTGGCGTTGCGCAGGTCGGCGCCGGTGGCCGGGAGCATCTGGAACAGCCCGCGTCCGCCGACCGCGGACCGGATCGACGGGTTGCAGCCGGACTCCAGGCGCGCCATGGCGGAGAGCAGCTTCCAGGGGACCCCGTAGGTCCGGCCGGCCGCCTTGAAGGTGGACGCGTACTGGGGACACCCGCCCGAGGCCGCCGGGGCGGCCGTGGCCGTTCCGGTCTGCGTCGCACCGGCGGCAGCGAGCGCCAGGGCGATCGCACCGGTACGGACGGCCCACCGGGAACCGAGGGGAGAGAGGGACATGAAGGCACCCTTCTTCAGGAACTGGTCATGGGGGTCGAGGTGATTCAAGTCCCCCATGGTTGCCCGGGCTTGGGTGGGTGTGACCGAGGTCATGGACGGATGCGAGGGCGTGTCGGGCCGGCCGCGTCCGCGAGCACCCGCTCCCGGCACCAGGAGGGGCTGCCCCACGCGTCCCGGAGGGGCCGGGCCTTGCGGAGCCAGAGGGAGAGGTCGAGCTCCTCGGTGTAGCCGATGGCGCCGTGCAGCTGCAGGGCGGTCGCGGCCGCCGCGTACGAGGCCTCCCCGGCCGCCACCTTGGCCGCCGCGAGATCGCCGTCCTCGAAGGTGAGCGCTGCTCCGAACAGCAGCGGACGGGCGAACTCCAGGCCGATCAAGGTGTCGGCGAGACGGTGCTTGACCGCCTGGAAGGAGCCGATCGCCGCGCCGAACTGGGTCCGCTGCTTCGCGTACGCCACCGTACGGTCCAGGAGCGCGAGCCCCACGCCGAGCGCCTGCGCGGCCGTCGCGAGCAGTGCCCAGCGCCGGGCCTCCAGGGCTGCCGCGACCACGCCGGGGCCGGCCGCGAGGAGCTCCCCGCCGGGTGCGGGCGGCGCGAGCCGTCGCACGGGGTCGGCGGAGATACGGAGCTCCCCGTGGCCGCGCGCGATCCGCAGCTCGTCACCGGCGACGACGAGGACCAGGTCGGCGGTGTCCGGGTCCAGGACGAGCCCGTCCCGCGTGAGCACCAGCGTCGCCACCGTTCCGCCCGTGACGAGCCCGGGCAGGAGCCGCTTCGCCGGGCCCGGCTCGCCATGTTCGGCCAGCTGCGCGAGCAGGGCCGTCGCCGCGACCGTCTCCACCAGCGGGCCCGGTACCGCGTGGCGGCCCGACTCCACGAAGGCGTGGGCGAGTTCGACGGGGAGCGGGCCCACGCCCTCGTACGCCTCAGGTGCCGCGAGCGCGAAGACGCCCGCCTCCCCGAGCCGCCTCCACACGGCGCGCCCCGGGCCAGGGTCGCCCGCGGCCCAGGCCCGTATCGCGGTGGGCGTCTCCGCGGCGGAGAGCATCGCGTCCAGGGAACGGGCGAAGTCCCGCTGTTCGTCGGTCGGCAGAAAACGCATCAGCGGCGGCCCTTCGGGAGGCCGAGCAGCCGCTCGGCGATGATGTCGCGCTGGATCTCGTTGGTGCCGGCGTAGATCGGGCCCGCGAGCGAGAAGACATGCCCCTCGGCCCACTCGGTGTCGGACAGCTCGCCCTCCGCGCCGAGGACATCGAGCGCCGTCTCGTGCAGCGCGATGTCGTACTCCGACCAGAAGACCTTGTTCAGGCTCGACTCAGCCCCGATCTTCGCCCCCGAGGCGAAGCGCGACGCGCCACCCGCCGTGAAGAGCCGGTACGCCCGCGCCCCGATCACCGCGTCCGCGACCCGGTCCCGGAGCCCCCGGTCCTCGCCGGTCTCGCGCCACAGCCGTACGAGCCGGTCCGCGGCGGCCAGGAAGCGCCCGGGGGAGCGGAGCATGAGCCCGCGCTCGTTGCCCGTGGTGGACATCGCGATCCGCCAGCCCTGGCCCGGCTCGCCGATCACGTCCTCGTCGGGCACGAACACCTCGTCGAGAAAGAGCTCGGCGAAGGCCGGCTTCCCGTCGAGGCGTCCGATCGGCCGGACGACCACACCCGGCGCCCGCAGGTCGAACATCAGATAGGTCAGCCCCCGGTGCGGCCTGGCGGGGTCGGTCTCGGGGTCGGTGCGGAAGATGCCGAAGGCCCGGTCGGCGAAGGCCGCCCGCGAGGACCAGGTCTTCTGCCCGGACAGCAGCCAGCCGCCCTCGGTCCGTACCGCCCGCGAGGTCAGCGAGGCGAGGTCCGAGCCGGACCCGGGCTCGGACCAGGCCTGTGCCCAGACGACCTCGCCGGTCGCCATCGACGGCAGCACCCGGGCCCGCTGCTCCTCCGTCGCGTGGTCGAAGAGGGTGGGCGCGAGGAGGTTGATGCCGTTCTGGGAGACCCGGCCCGGCGCCCCCGCCGCGTAGTACTCCTCCTCGAAGATCAGCCACCGGAAGATGTCGGCGTCCCTGCCGCCGTACCGGTCCGGCCAGGACACCACCGACCAGCGGTCGGCGGCCAGCTCCGCCTCCCAGCGGCGATGCGCGGCGAAGCCCTCCGAGGTCTCCAGGGACGGCAGCGGCTCCTCCGGCACATGGCCGCGCAGCCACTCCCGGGCCTCCGCCCGGAAGGCGTCCTCCTCGGCGCTGTACGACAGGTCCATCGGAGCTCCTTCCCCCAACCTTCCCTAACAAGTGTTTGGTAGGTTAACGTACGGCCATGAGCAGCGTCGAGGAGTTCCGCGCGGAGATACGGGACTGGCTACAGGCCCACCTCAGTGGCGAGTTCGCCCCCCTGAAGGGCCGCGGCGGACCGGGCCGGGAGCACGAGGCGTTCGCCGAACGCCTCGCCTGGGAGCGGCAGTTGGCGGCCCACGGCTGGACCTGCGTCGGCTGGCCGAAGGAGTACGGCGGCCGCGGCGCGAGCATCGAGGAGCAGATCGCCTTCCACGAGGAGTACGCCCTCGCCGACGCCCCCGCCCGCGTCAACCACATCGGCGAACAGCTCCTCGGCCCCACCCTCATCGCCTACGGCACCGAGGAGCAGAAGGCCCGCTTCCTGCCCCCGATCCGCGCCGTCGAGGAGCTCTGGTGCCAGGGGTACAGCGAGCCCGGCGCCGGCTCCGACCTCGCCGCGGTCCGCACCCGCGCCACCCGCGACGGGGCCGCCTGGGTCGTCGACGGCCAGAAGATCTGGACCTCGCTCGCCCACGAGTCCCAGTGGTGCTTCGTCGTCGCGCGGACCGAGCTGGGGGTCCCCCCAGCGGAGCGAGGGGGAGGGTCGAAGCGCCATGCCGGACTCTCGTACCTCCTCGTCCCCATGGACCAGCCCGGCGTCGAGGTCCGGCCGATCGTCCAGCTCACCGGCACCAGCGAGTTCAACGAGGTCTTCTTCGACGGCGCGCGCACCGACGCCGCGAACGTCGTCGGCGAGCCCGGCGACGGCTGGCGGATCGCGATGGCCACCCTCGGCTACGAACGCGGCGTCTCCACCCTCGGCCAACAGGTCGGCTTCCGGCGTGAGCTGGAGGGCCTCATCGACCTGGCCCGGCGCAACGGGGCCCTCGCCGACCCCCTCGTCCGTGACCGGCTCGTCCGGGCCTGGACCGGGCTCCAGGCCATGCGGGCGAACGCCCTGCGCGGCACGGAACCCTCCATGGCCAAGCTGTACTGGTCCCACTGGCACCGCGGTCTCGGCGAACTCGCCATGGACATCTGCGGCGCCCCTTCCACGGTCGTCGCCGCCGAGCCGTACGAACTCGACGAGTGGCAGCGGCTGTTCCTCTTCTCCCGCGCCGACACCATCTACGCCGGATCCAGCGAGATCCAGCGCAACATCATCGCCGAGCGGGTGCTCGGCCTCCCGAAGGAGCCGCGCCCATGACCCCGCCCGCCGCCCCGCCCGCGTACGTCCCCGGCCACGGCCTGCTCGCCGGCCGTACCGCGGTCGTCACCGCCGCCGCCGGAGCCGGCATCGGCGGCGCCACCGCCCGCCGCTTCCTGGAGGAGGGCGCCAGGATCCTGATCAGCGACGCCCACGCCCGCCGGCTCAAGGAGACCGAGGCCGCCCTCGCCGCCGAGTTCGGCGCGGACCGGATCGACTCCCTGCCCTGCGACGTCACCGACGAGACCCAGGTCCAGCAGCTCTTCGACACCGCCGTACGCCTCCACGGCGCCCTGGACGTCGTCGTCAACAACGCCGGCCTCGGCGGCACCGCCCAGCTCGTCGACATGACCGACGAGCAGTGGACCCGGGTCCTCGACGTCACCCTGAACGGCACCTTCCGCTGCACCCGCGCCGCCCTGCGCCACTACAAGGACGCCGACGCCGGCGGGGTGATCGTCAACAACGCCTCCGTCGTCGGCTGGCGCGCCCAGGCGGGCCAGGCCCACTACGCCGCGGCCAAGGCCGGCGTCATGGCGCTCACCCGCTGCGCCGCCGTCGAGGCGGCCACGTACGGGGTCCGCGTCAACGCCGTCTCCCCTTCGCTGGCCATGCACCCGCACCTGGTCAAGGTCACCTCGGCCGAGCTGCTCGCCGAACTCACCGAACGCGAGGCCTTCGGGCGGTACGCCGAACCCTGGGAGATCGCCAACGTCATCGTCTTCCTCGCCAGCGGCTACTCCTCCTACATGACCGGCGAGACCGTCTCGGTCAGCAGCCAGCACGCGTAGGACCAGAATGGACGTGTGTCGAACACTGCCAGCAAGAAGAAGACCCCGGTGACCGCCTCGCCCGAGCGGCGCCGAGAACTCCTGGACACCGCCGCCGAGGTGTTCGCCGCCCAGGGGTACAACGCCACGACCGTACGCAAGATCGCCGACGCCGCCGGAATGCTCGCCGGCAGCCTCTACTACCACTTCGATTCCAAGGAATCGATGCTCGACGAGATCCTCTCCACCTTCCTGACCGAGCTGTGGGAGGGGTACGACGCCGTCCTCGCAGCCGACCTCGGGCCCAGGGAGACCATCGAGGCCCTCGTCACCGAGTCGTTCCGGGAGATCGACCGGCACCGCGCCGCCGTCGCGATCTACCAGAAGGAGTCCCGGCACCTCAGCTCCCAGCCGCGCTTCCACTACCTCTCGGACTCGCAGGTGAAATTCGAGAAGGCGTGGCTCGGCACGCTGGAGCGCGGGGTCGAGGCCCGGGTCTTCCGCGCCGACCTCGACATCCGGCTCACCTACCGCTTCGTGCGCGACACCGTCTGGGTCGCCGCGTCCTGGTACCGCCCGGGCGGCCAGCACAGCCCGGACGAGATCGCCCGCCAGTACCTGTCGATGGTCCTGGACGGTATCGCCGTACGTACATAGACATCTGGAGGAGTCGTCATGGCCGAGGCCTACATCGTCGAAGCGGTCCGCACCCCGGTGGGCCGCCGCAAGGGAGGCCTGGCCTCCGTCCACCCGGCGGACCTCGGCGCCCATGTCCTCAAGGCCCTCGTCTCGCGATCGGGCGTCGACCCGGCCGCCGTCGAGGACGTGGTCTTCGGCTGCCTCGACACGGTCGGCCCGCAGGCCGGCGACATCGCCCGTACGGCCTGGCTGGCGGCCGGCCTCCCCGAGGAGGTCCCCGGCGTCACGATCGACCGCCAGTGCGGCTCCTCCCAGCAGGCCGTGCACTTCGCCGCGCAGGGCGTCCTCTCCGGCACCCAGGACCTCGTCGTCGCGGGCGGCACCCAGAACATGTCCATGATCCCCATCGCCTTCGCCTCCCGGCAGGCCGCCGAACCGCTCGGGCTGACCGAGGGCCCCTACGCCGGCTCCGAGGGCTGGCGCGCCCGGTACGGCGACGCGCCCGTGAACCAGTTCCACGGCGCCGAGCTGATCGCCAAGAAGTGGGGCATCACCCGCCGTGACCAGGAGGAATTCGCCCTCCGCTCCCACGAGCGGGCCCTGTGCGCGATCGACGAGGGCCGCTTCGAGCGGGAGACCGTGGCCTACGGGGACGTGACCGTCGACGAGGGCCCGCGACGGGACACCACCCTGGAGAAGATGGCCGGCCTCAAGCCGGTCGTCGAGGGCGGCACCATCACCGCGGCCTGCTCCTCCCAGGTCTCCGACGGCGCCGCGGCGATGCTCCTCGCGAGCGAGCGGGCCGTACGGGAGCACGGCCTCACCCCGCGCGCCCGCATCCACCACCTCTCCGTCCGCGGCGAGGACCCGATCCGGATGCTCTCCGCCCCCATACCCGCGACCGCGTACGCCCTGAAGAAGACCGGCATGACCATCGACGACATGGACCTCGTCGAGATCAACGAGGCCTTCGCGCCCGTCGTCCTGGCCTGGCTGAAGGAGACCGGTGCGGACCCCGCCCGGGTGAACGTCAACGGCGGCGCGATCGCCCTCGGCCACCCGCTGGGCGCGACCGGCGTGAAGCTGATGACCACCCTCCTCCACGAACTGGAGCGCACGGGCGGCCGGTTCGGCCTCCAGACGATGTGTGAGGGCGGTGGTCAGGCGAACGTGACGATCATCGAACGGCTCTGACCTCCTCGCCGCCCCGGATGTGACGCTCGTCGCCGCCCCGCCCCTTCGGGTGGGGCGGCGTGCTAAGGTTCCGGAGTTGCTAGTTTTGGTACCCATGAACTTTATGTGCGCCTGACGGGAATGTTCCTTCAGGCGCGATTTTGTTTTCCGGACTCTCCGGGATGGGACCCTTACCTATTCAGGAGAAAATTATGGCCACCGGAACCGTGAAGTGGTTCAACTCGGAAAAGGGCTTCGGCTTCATCGAGCAGGACGGCGGCGGCGCCGACGTCTTCGCCCACTACTCCAACATCGCGACCTCTGGCTTCCGTGAGCTGCAGGAAGGCCAGAAGGTCACCTTCGACGTCACGCAGGGCCAGAAGGGCCCGCAGGCGGAGAACATCCTCCCGGCCTAATTGCCGGACGCGTTTCTCGCAGCCGGGGCCCGCACCGCGCAGGTGCGGGTCCCGGCTCGTGCTGTGCTCAGGCCAGGAAGGCTTTTCCCATGACCCGCTCCGAAAGGCGGCCCCGTCGGGCCGCGGAATCCAGTTCCGGAACCCCGTCCGGAAACACCCGCCGCGGCTCCGCCGCCCCCAGGGGCAAGGCCAAGGGAGCCGGCCGCCGCGGACCGGCCACACCTCCGCCGCCGCGTGAGTTCACCCTGCCCGAGACGCTGACGCCCGCGCTCCCTTCCGTCGAGTCCTTCGACGCCCTCGACATGCCCGCGGCGCTCGTCAAGACGCTGAACGCCCAGGGCGTGACCGAGCCCTTCCCGATCCAGGGCGCCACCCTGCCGAACTCGCTCGCCGGCCGGGACATCCTCGGTCGCGGCCGCACCGGCTCGGGCAAGACCCTCGCTTTCGGCCTCGCCCTGCTCGCCCGCACCGCGGGCCGCCGCGCCGAGCCCAAGGCCCCGCTCGCCCTGGTCCTCGTGCCCACCCGTGAGCTCGCCCAGCAGGTGACCGACGCCCTCGCGCCGTACGCCACCTCGGTGCAGCTGCGGCTCGCCACCGTCGTCGGCGGCCTGTCGATCACCAAGCAGGCGAACTCGCTGCGCCGCGGCGCCGAGGTGCTCGTGGCCACGCCCGGGCGCCTCAAGGACCTCATCGAGCGTGGCGACTGCCGGCTCGACCAGGTCGCGATCACGGTCCTGGACGAGGCCGACCAGATGGCCGACATGGGCTTCATGCCCCAGGTCACGGCGCTGCTCAAGCAGGTCGAGCCGGACGGTCAGCGGATGCTTTTCTCGGCGACGCTCGACCAGAACATCGACCGGCTGGTGAAGATGTTCCTCACCGACCCGGTCGTGCACTCCGTCGACCCCTCCGCCGGCGCGGTCACGACGATGGAGCACCACCTGCTCTACATCGCCGACGAGACCGACAAGAAGGCCGTCACGATGAAGATCGCGGCCCGCGACGGCCGCACGATCCTCTTCCTGGACACCAAGCGGTCCGTGGACCGGCTGGTCAAGCGGCTCCTCGCCAACGGCGTACGCGCCTCCGGACTGCACGGCGGCCGCTCGCAGCCGCAGCGCAACCGCACCCTGGACCAGTTCAAGAACGGCCAGGTCACCGCGCTCGTGGCGACCAATGTGGCGGCCCGCGGCATCCACGTCGACGACCTCGACCTCGTCGTGAACGTCGACCCGCCGATCGACCACAAGGACTATCTGCACCGCGGCGGCCGCACGGCGCGCGCCGGTGAGTCCGGCAGTGTCGTCACCCTCGTGCTGCCCGAGGAGAAGCGGGACATGAGCCGGCTGATGTCGAACGCCGGCATCAGCCCCCGTACGGCACAGATCAAGTCCAGCGACGAGGAGCTGACGCGGCTCACCGGCGCCCGGGAGCCCTCCGGCATACCGATCGTCATCGAGGTCCCGCAGCCGACCCAGCCCGCGGCCGCCCGCAACGGCGGCCAGCGCTCGCGCCGCGGCGGCGGCGGCGGTGGCGGCCGTACCCGCTCCCAGGCCAACGGCCGTACGGGCACGGGCGGTTCGACCGCACGCACCGCCGGCGGAGGCTCGACCTCGCGTACGGGTACGGGCGGTTCCGCCGCCCGTACGGGCACGGGCGGTTCGGCCACCCGTACCCGCAGCGGTGGCGGTTCCGGCGGCAGGGGCCGCCGGGGCGGCGGCGCCGCCTAGTCGACGAGCCGGTCCTGGAGCCGCGACAGCGTGCGCAGCTCCAGGCCAAGGCCGTCGGTGAGGTACCGGAAGAGACTGCCGTAACCGGCCCTCACCTCGTCGAGCGCGGTGTTCAGATACGCGGTCCGTACCTCCTGGAGGGGGATGATCAGGTCCGGGTTCTGCATGAGCCCGCCCTGCTTCAGCCCCTCCCGCACCTTCGCGTCGTACGCGGCCCGGAAGGTGTTGGAGGCCATGTAGTCGCCGACGGCCGTCGCCTCCGGCACGCCCAGGGCCGTCAGCAGGAGATAGCTCGTCCAGCCCGTACGGTCCTTGCCCGAGGTGCAGTGGTACAGCGAGGGCGTCGAGCCGAGACCGGCCAGCTCGCGGAGCGTGAGGCCGAGCTGGGCGCGGTTCGCCGCACTGGTGACGAACGAGCGGTACACCTCGGTCATGAACGCGGCCGCCCGCCCGCCGCCGAGCATCTGCTCCTGGCGCACCGGATCGCGGGAGCCGATCGCCGCGAGCAGCTGCCCGAACAGGCCGTTGTCGGTGACCGGCCGAGACACCGCGGCGACCCCGGCCGGGAGCCGGTCCGCGCCGTCGTACTGGACCTCCAGCGGGATCCGGAAGTCGACGGCCCGCCCCAGGCGCAGCCCGGCGAGGGCCGTCACATCGGAGTCGGTGAGCTTGCCCAGGGCATCGGCCCGGTACACCAGGCCGTGCCGCACCCGGCCGCCGGTGTAGGTGGGATAGCCACCCAGATCGCGGACGTTGACCGCACCTTGGAGCGGGATGTGGCGAACGGCCGTGGCGCGGGGGCGACTTCGGGTCGCCGCGACGGCCGGGGCGGTCGCCGCCGCGAACGCTGCGGCGGTGGCGGTGCTCAGCAGTGCGCGTCTCGACAGAGGCATGACTGAACTCCCGTGAGGGGATGAGGGTTTCACCCTGGTGTTGGCAGGGTGCGGAGCACGTGCTCGGCCTCGGACATGACCCGCAGGACGAGTTCCTCGCAGCTCGGGAGGTCCTCGATCAGCCCTGCGACCTGTCCGGACGCCATGACACCGAGGTCGGTGCGGCCCTCGACCATGGACGCTTTGAGGAGCATGGGGGTGTTCGCGGCGAGCAGGACCTGGCTCCACAACAGGTCCTTGCCGTGTTTCATCGCGAGACCGTCGCGGATCATCCGGGACCACGACAGTCCCGAGATCCGGCGGAAGCCGGCCGCGCGGCGTACGGCCTGTGCCAACGCCCTGACCCGGCCCGCCCGTTCGAGTGCGGCGACCATCTCCGTACGGAGCATCCGGTGCGGGAGTCCGTCGACGGCGGTCGTCACCGTCACGTCCTTGACCGTCGCGGCCAGGTACCGCGCCTTGACGGTGTCCGGGACGGTCGAATCCGAGGTGAGCAGGAAGCGGGTGCCCATCGCGACGCCCGCCGCGCCGTAGGAGAGCGCCGCGACCAGGCCGCGGCCGTCGTGGAAGCCACCGGCCGCGATCACCGGGATGTCGACCGCGTCGACGACCTGCGGCAGCAGGACCGTCGTGGCCACCTCGCCGGTGTGCCCGCCGCCCTCGCCGCCCTGCACGATCACCGCGTCCGCGCCCCAGGCCGCGACCTTCTCGGCGTGCCGCCGGGCCCCGACGGACGGGACCACGACCACGCCCGCGTCCTTCAGTTCGGCGATCAGCTCGCGGGAGGGGGCGAGGGCGAAGGAGGCGACCCGTACGCCCTCGTCGACGATGATCCGCACCCGCTCGCGGGCGTCGCCCGCGTCCGCGCGGAGATTGACCCCGAACGGCCGGTCCGTACGCGTCTTCACCTCGCGGACCGCGGCGCGCAGCTCCTCGACGGTCATCGTCGCCGAGGCGAGGATGCCCAGGGCGCCGGCGTCGGCGGAGGCCGAGACCAGCCGCGCTCCGGCCACCCAGCCCATGCCAGTCTGGACGATCGGGTACCGGACGCCGGTCAGCTCGGTGAGCGCCGTCCTCATCGGACCCGGACCTCCCGGTCCCGCAGCCCCTTCGGGTCGATCACCTCACGGATCAGCCGCAGCTCCTCGGCGGTCGGCTCGCGCGTGTACGGCACGTCGTCCCCGATCACCAGGTCGAAGCCGGTGGCCTGCCGGACCTGGTCCACGGTGACGCCCGGGTGGATCGAGGCGAGCCGCATCGAGCGGTCGGGCGTCTCGAAGTCGAGGACGCCGAGGTCGGAGACGACCCGCGGGATCCGGTGGAAACGGTCGGCCCCTGCCGCGGCCGCGCGGTCGTAGCCGACGCCGCTGACCATGTCCACGCGCTCGACGAAGACCCGGGGCGAGTGCTTGGGGATCCAGTAACTGACCGGATTGTTCAGGGTGTTGACCGGAGCCCCGCGGACCCCGAGGAGCTGGCGGGCGGGCCGGGACCAGTCGCCGATGCAGGAGATGTTCTGGTTGCCGTGCCGGTCGATCTGGCTCGCGCCCATCATGACGTGCCGCTTCCCGCCGGTGACCATCGTGAGATGGCGGCGGTACGGCAGCCAGCCCTCCACCTGCCCGTCGAGGCCGACGAGCATCGCCTCGCCGTCGGTCAGCAGCAGATCGGGGGAGAAGGAGCGTTTGGCGAGCCGGGCGCCGAAGGAGGAGACCGGGGCCATGGCCGCGGCGAGGATCTCGCCGTTGTCGCGCCAGGCCTCGGCGCAGGCGACGACGCAGTACTCGGCGCGGGTGACGGTCGTGGTCGCGGTCACTGCTGCTCCTCGTGCCAGGTGCGTACGGCCTGCTGGTAGTCGTCCTCGCTCTTCCCGGAGAGGAACCGTTCGGCGAACTCGGGCCAGGGTGTGGTGGCGTACAGCTTCTGGAAGGGCTCGTCGCGGGTGTAGTCGGGGGCGCAGGAGGTGAAGTGCGCGCCGTTCGGTGCCTCGACGACGCCGGTGACGCTGTGCCGGCCGACGAGCAGGGACTGCGGGGCGATGTCGCTCCCGAAGCCGTCGACGATCTCCTCGCAGGAGATGTAGGCGGTGTCGGCGGCCTCGCAGAAGAGATCGTCGAAGTACGGGTCGGGGCCCAGGTACCGGCCGTTGCCGAGCCGGTCGGCGCGGTTGAGGTGGACGAAGGCGGCGTCCATGCGCAGGGCGGGCACGGCGACGAACGTCTCCCCGTCCTCGTACGGCGAGGTGACCGTCCGCAGCTCGGGGTTGACCCTCATCACGTCCGAGCCGAGACCGGCCCGCACGGGCAGGAACGGCAGACGGTTGGCGGCGGCGTGCAGGCCCCACATGAACATGGCCTCGTCGAGCTCGGTCATGGCGAAGTCGCCGCGTTCTCGGGCGGCGCGGAAGTTCGGTTCGAGGGCGATGGAGTCCAGGGTGGTGAAGGCGGCGACGAGCTTGCGGATCCGGCCGGCGGCGGCGAGCAGGCCCACGTCGGGGCCGCCG
Organism: Streptomyces sp. NPDC056222; assembly: GCF_042264065.1. Classification (NCBI taxonomy): domain Bacteria; kingdom Bacillati; phylum Actinomycetota; class Actinomycetes; order Kitasatosporales; family Streptomycetaceae; genus Streptomyces; species Streptomyces sp. NPDC056222. The sequence continues at coordinate 33,997 of NZ_JBHJTL010000077.1, forward strand.
TAGGAGACCACGGTGAGATCGCTGATCTCGGACCGGAGCAGCGCTCTGACCAGGGCCATCGGCTTGCGGCGCGAGCCCCAGCCGCCGATGCCGAGCGTCATGCCGCTGCGCAGGCGGCCCACCACCTCGTCGGCGGTCATCGTCTTGTCGGTCATCGCGAGTCCTCCTTGGCCCGGTCCGTGCCGAAGGTGTCGCGGACGCGGTCGGCGACCCCGCTGAGGTTGGCCTCGAAGGTGAAGCCCTGCTCGAAGCGGTAGCTGCGGCGCACGTCCACGGGGTCGATCCCGTTGATGGCGGCCTTGGCGAGGCGGATCAGATACCCGTCCTTGCGGGCGATCTCGGCCGCCAGCTCCACCGCCGCTTCCAGAAGTTCCGCGCGCGGCACGACCTTCCAGACCGAGCCGTGGGCATGCAGCTCGGCGGCGGTGGCGGTGCGGGAGGTGTAGTACAGCGCGCGCATCAGATGCTGCGGCACGAGCCGGGCGAGATGCGTGGCGGCGCCGAGCGCACCCCGGTCCAGCTCGGGCAGCCCGAAGGTGGCGTCCTCGGAGGCGACGATCGCGTCCGCGTTGCCGACGAGCCCGATCCCGCCGCCCAGACAGAAGCCGCCGACGGCCGCGACGACCGGCACCTCGCACTCGTAGACCGCCGAGAAGGCCTCCGCGCAGCCGTGGTTGGCGCCGATCAGCGCCGTGTGGCGCCCGGTCCCGTGCTCGCGCTGCATCTCCTTGATGTCGACGCCCGCGTTGAAGCCCCGGCCTGCGGCGGCCAGCACCACACAGCGGACCTCGGGGTCCCGGCCCGCCGCGCGGACGGCGTCGGCGAGGTCGTACCAGCCCTGTACGGGAAGGGCGTTGACGGGTGGGAAGTCGACGGTGACAAGTGCGATGCCCTTGCCCGGGCTTGAGGTGGAGACACCCATGAGCGGATCAGCTACCTTTCCACCAAACATTTGTTAGGTGACTGCTTGGTGAGGAAAGGTAGCAGCCGATGGAGCTGGACGGGAGGGTTGCCGTCGTCACCGGCGGCACGCGCGGGGTCGGCGCGGGCATCGCCCGGGCGTTCCTCAGGGCGGGCGCCCGGGTGGTCGTCTGTGCGCGCAGACCACCGGACGAGCCCGTGGAGGACGGGGGCCGCGAGGCCGTCTTCGCCCCCCTCGACCTGCGGAAACCCGCGGAGGTCGTCGCCTTCTTCGCGGGCGTCGGCGAGCGGTACGGACGGCTGGACGCCCTGGTCAACAACGCCGGCGGAACGCCGTACCGGCTCCTCGGCGAGGGGGACGCCGAACGGCACGCGCGGGTCGTGGAGTTGAACCTCATCGCCCCGCTGACCGTCTCCCTCGCCGCGTACGAACTGCTGCGGGCCTCCCGCGGCGCGATCGTCATGGTCGGCAGTGTCAGCGGAACCCGGCCCTCGCCCGGAACGGCCGCGTACGGCGCCGCGAAGGCGGGCCTGGAGAACCTGGCCCGCTCGATGGCGGTGGAATGGGCGCCCGATGTACGGGTGAACTCCCTCGTCCTCGGCATGGTCCGCACCGAGCTGTCCCACCTCCACTACGGCGACGAGGACGGCATCGCCGCCGTCGGGGCGACGGTGCCGCTCGGCCGGCTCGCCGAGCCCGCGGACGTGGGGGAGGCGGCGGTGTTCCTCGCCTCCGACCGGGCCGCGTACGTCTCGGGGGCCTCGCTGCTGGTGCACGGGGGCGGCGAGCGCCCCGCGTTTCTGGATGCCGCGACTGTCAACAAGGAGAGCTGAGATGGGTCTGTGCGAGGGTCGGGTCGTGATCGTGACGGGCGCGGGGCGGGGGCTCGGGCGGGCGCACGCGCGCGCCTTCGCAGCCGAGGGGGCGAAGGTCGTCGTCAACGACCTGGGGGTGGGCCTCGACGGCTCCGCCGGGTCCGGCTCGCCCGCCGGGCAGGTGGTGGAGGAGATCCGCGCGGCGGGCGGCGAGGCCGTCGCGCACGGCGGTGACATCGCCACGGAGGAGGGCGCGGCCTCGCTGGTCGCGGCGGCCCTGGACTCCTTCGGGCGGCTCGACACCCTGGTCAACAACGCGGGATTCTTGCGGGACCGGATGCTGGTGAACCTCGGCGAGGACGACTGGGACGCGGTGATGCGCGTCCATGTGAAGGGCCACTTCCTGCCGTTGCGGCACGCGGCCGCGCACTGGCGGGCGGAGGCGAAGGCCGGGCGTGAGCCCGCGGCCCGGGTCGTCAACACCACCTCGGGCGCGGGCCTGTTGGGCAGCGTCGGACAGGGCAACTACGCGGCGGCCAAGGCCGGCATCGTCGGTCTCACTCTGGTCGCGGCGGAGGAGATGGGCCGGTACGGGGTCCAGGTCAACGCGATCGCCCCGGCGGCCAGGACCCGGATGACGGAGCAGGCCTTCGCCGGCCTGGAGGGCGTGCCCGAGGACGTGTCGCCGCTGGTGGTCTGGCTGGGCTCGACGGCCTCGGCCGGTGTGACCGGTCGCGTCTTCGAGGCGGAGGGCGGCCGGATCACCGTCATGGAGGGGTGGCGGCCCGGTCCCACGGCCGACAAGGGGGCGCGCTGGAGTCCGGCGGAGGCGGGGGAGGCGGCGCTGAAGCTCCTGGCGGAGGCGGAGGTGCCGCGGCCGGTGTACGGCTCTACTCGGTGAGGCGCTTCGTCGCGGCGCGCTGGCGGTCGGTCGCGCCGGCCAGGAAGCGGGTGACGGTGAGGAGCTCCTCGGTGGTGAACTCCTCGTAGAGTTCGTGCACTTCGCGCGCCCAGTCGTCGAAGAGCGGGGCGAGCTCGGCCAGCTTCTCGGGCCGGGGCTCGATCAGCACCCGGCGCCTGTCCGTCGGGTGCTTCACCCGGCGCACGAAGCCCTTGCGCTCCAGGCGGTCGACGAGCCCCGTCACAGAGGCGGGCGCGAGGCCGGAGTGCTCGGCCAGCTCCTTGGCGGTGAGCGCGCCATGGCGCTGGAGGAGGTCCAGGGTCTTGGTCTCCGTGGGGCCGAGGTCCTGCTTGGCCGCGACCGCCGTATGGAAGGCGACGGACGCGGCGCTGGAGTCGCGTCCGGCGACGGTGAGGGCGGCGACGACCTCGGCGCGCCGGTTCTGCTCGCTCATGGATCCACTCTAGCAAGTCTTTCGTTCGCCCGAACGAAAGACTTGCGATCACGGGCGGGCCTGTGCCAGATTTTATTTCGTTAGGTCGAACGAAATAAATCCTGGGAAGGGGCGCGCGATGTCCGCGACCACCGTCTCCACCACGACCAGCGGTGACTCCGTCGCCGTCCACCCGCGCCGCTGGGCCGCGGCCGTCGTCATGATGGTCGCCGCCCTGATGGACCTGATCGACGTCACCATCGTCAATGTCGCCCTGCCCTCCATCGGGCACGGACTCGGCGCGTCCGAGAGCGCGCTGCAGTGGACCGTCTCCGCCTATCTGCTCGGTTTCGCCGCCACCCTGATCGTCGCCGGACGGCTCGGCGACCGCTACGGACGCAAGGCGCTCTTCCTCGCCGGTACGGCAGGCTTCGGGGTCGCGAGCCTCGCGTGCGGAATCGCCCAGACGCCGGGCCAGTTGATCGCCGCGCGGGCCGTGCAGGGCGTGACGGCGGCCGTCCTGATGCCGCAGGTCCTCGGCTCCTTCCACGCCCTCTTCCAGGGCAAGGAGCGCGGCAAGGTCTTCGGGATGTACGGGGCGGTGGCCGGCTTCGCCTCCGCCGTCGGGCTGCTCCTGGGCGGGGTGCTGACGGACGCCGACCTCTTCGGGCTGGGCTGGCGGACCGTCTTCCTCGTGAACGTGCCGGTCGCCGTGGTGACCCTGGTCGCGGCCGTCGCCCTCGTACCGTCCACCCGGGAGCGGTCCGCCGCCCGTCCTCCCGTGGTCGGCAGTCTCGTGCTCGCGGCCGGCCTCGTCGCGATCGTGCTGCCGCTGGTCCAGGGCCGTGATCACGGCTGGCCGCTGTGGGGCTGGCTGCTCCTCGGCGGTGGTGTGCTCGCGGTGACGGGCCTCGCGGCGCGCGGGTCGGTGCTGCCGGGGCGGACGTTCCGGGTGCCCGCGTTCTCGTACGGGCTCGCGGTGCAACTGCTCTTCGCCCTCGGGATGCAGGGCTTCTTCCTGGTCTTCGCGATCTGGCTGCAGGGCGAGCAGGGGTACGCGCCGCTGGAGGCCGGCCTGTTGATGGTCGCCTTCTCGGCCGGAGGCTTCCTCACCGCCCCGGTGGCGGACCAGTCGGCGGCCCGGTTCGGCCGGTTCGTCCCGGTGGCGGGCGCGGTCCTGATGGCCGTCGGCTACGGCTGGGTCTGGTACGCGATGAGCGCCGCGGCCCCCGTCCACACCGGCGCCTGGCCGCTGGCCCCGGGCCTCGTCGTCGCCGGCGCGGGCCTCGGCTTCCTGGTCGTGCCGCTGGTCACCATCGTCCTGTCGTCGGTGCCGGGGGAGGCGGCGGGCGGGGCGTCGGGCGTCTTCTCGACGGCGCAGCAGTTCGGCGGGGCGCTGGGAGCGGCGGCCATCGGTACCGCGTACTTCGCGGACCTGTCGGTGGGGGCGGCGATGCCTTGGGTCGTCGCGACCTACGCGGCGACGGCCCTCCTGAGCCTGCGCCTCCCGCGCGGGGGAGCGGCGGCAGTCTGACCTCGGGCGGCCGCCCGCACGGGGAGCGGCAACAGCGTGACGCCGGCCGTCCGCGCCGGGGAGCGGCGGCATTCCGAAGCGGGCGCCCCCGAAGCCCTCGGGCTCCTCACCC
>NZ_JBHJTL010000078.1:0-37905 GCF_042264065.1 Streptomyces sp. NPDC056222
GGCCGTATGGAGCGGGCGACGGGAATCGAACCCGCGTAGCTAGTTTGGAAGACTAGGGCTCTACCATTGAGCTACGCCCGCAAAGGACGCGCCGCAGGTCACGAGGGCCGCGGCACGGACAGCATCGTAGCGGGTTCCTGGCGGTCCCCGCACACCCCATAAAGAGGGGGCGTCGCACTGTCTCCGTGCATGTACCCTACGTGTCGCACCGACGGGGTGTGGCGCAGCTTGGTAGCGCGTCCGCTTTGGGAGCGGAAGGCCGTGGGTTCAAATCCCGCCACCCCGACCACCAAGATCACGGATCACAAGATCGCGTTGTGGGCCTCATCCCGCTTGCGGTTACTATGCAAGCTGCGTGCCCGTGTGTCTCTCTGACCGGGCCGATCGGCCGGAACCGCCACCAAGCGGCATCGGCAGAATCCAAGAATCAGCCACCAAGGAGACCGAACCGTGAAGAGCGCCGTGGAGACCCTGAACCCGACCCGGGTTCGGCTCACTGTCGAGGTGCCCTTCGAGGAGCTCAAGGACAGCCTCGACGCGGCGTACAAGAAGATCAACCAGCAGGTCACGGTCAAGGGCTTCCGCAAGGGCAAGATCCCGGCTCGTGTGATCGACCAGCGGTTCGGGCGTGGTGCGGTGCTGGAGGAGGCCGTCAACGACGCCCTCCCGAAGTTCTACACCGAGGCCGTCAACGAGGCCGAGGTCAACCCGCTGGGTCAGCCCGAGGTCGACATCACCGAGCTGAAGGACGGCGAGCTGCTGGCCTTCACCGCCGAGGTCGACATCCGCCCGACGATCGAGATCCCGGACTACTCCGGCATCGAGGTCACCGTCGACGCGGTCGAGGTCACCGACGAGGACGTCGAGAAGTCCGTGGAGCAGCTGCGCGAGCGCTTCGCCTCCACGAACCCGGTCGAGCGCGCCGCCGCCGAGGGTGACGTCGTCACCATCGACCTCGAGGCCAAGGTCGACGGCGAGGTCCTGCCCGACGGTGTCGCCCAGGGCGTCTCGTACACCATCGGTTCCGGCGAGCTCCTCGACGGCATCGACGAGGCCGTCACCGGCCTCGAGGCCGGCGGCGAGGCCACCTTCACCTCGCAGCTGAAGGGCGGCTCCGCCGAGGGCAAGGACGCCGAGGTCACCGTCAAGGTCACCGCCGTCTCCGCCCGTGAGCTCCCCGAGCTGGACGACGACTTCGCGCAGCTCGCGTCGGAGTTCGACACCCTCGACGAGCTCAAGGTCGACAGCCGCAAGCGCCTCGAGAACATGAAGCAGTTCGACCAGGCCACCCAGGCCCAGGAGCGCGTCCTCGACGAGCTGCTGAAGCTGGCGGACGTCCCGATGCCCGAGAAGCTGCTCGAGGACGAGATCAACACCCGCAAGCACAACCTGGAGCACCACCAGCTCGGCCAGATGGGCCTGACCCTCGAGAAGTACCTGGAGATCCAGGGCAAGACCGAGGAAGAGTTCCTGGCGGAGACCAAGGAGCAGGCCGAGAAGGGCATCAAGACGCAGTTCATCCTCGATGAGCTCGTCAACAAGGAGAAGCTGAACGTCAGCCAGGAGGAGCTCACCGAGCACCTCATGCGCCGCGCCGCCTCCTCCGGCATGTCCCCCGACCAGTTCGCCCAGGCCGTCGTCGAGGGTGGCCAGGTGCCGATGCTCGTCGGCGAGGTCGCCCGCGGCAAGGCCCTCGCGGTCGTCGTCGAGGCCGCCAAGGTCGTCGACACCAACGGTGAGGTCGTGGACCTCGAGGACGAAGAGGACGAGACCGAGACCGCCGCCGAGGCCGTCGAGGCCGTCACCGGCGAGACCGAGGTCGCCGAGGAGAAGAACGAGGCCTGAGCCTCGCTTCGAACCGCAGGTCCACGGGCCCGGACGCACTGCTGTGCGCCGGGCCCGTGCCCGTATTCCGGGCCTCGCGGGAGTTCGACAACCTTGCGCTCCCAGCGAACAGTTAGAGAACCGGGATGGCGTTGTCCGACCTGCGCGTTAGGGTCCATGAATACGAGGGCACTGCCCTCGGAACAAGACGCTGAGACGGCCCGTCGCCGTCGGAGACGAGCAGGTGGATACGTGACGAATCTGAAGCCTTACGCCGCGGGTGAGCCGTCCATCGGTGGTGGCCTCGGCGACCATGTCTACAACCGGCTGCTCGGCGAGCGCATCATCTTCCTCGGCCAGCAGGTCGACGACGAGATCGCCAACAAGATCACCGCGCAGATGCTCCTCCTGGCCGCCGAGCCGGAGAAGGACATCTTCCTGTACATCAACAGCCCGGGTGGCTCGGTGACCGCCGGCATGGCCGTCTACGACACCATGCAGTTCATCCCGAACGACGTCGTCACCATCGGTATGGGCATGGCGGCCTCCATGGGCCAGTTCCTGCTCACCGCGGGCACCCCCGGCAAGCGCTTCGCGCTGCCGAACACCGACATCCTGATGCACCAGGGCTCCGCCGGCATCGGCGGCACCGCCTCGGACATCAAGATCCAGGCCGAGTACCTCCTTCGCACGAAGAAGCGCATGGCCGAGATCACCGCGCACCACTCCGGCCAGACCGTCGAGACGATCATCCGCGACGGCGACCGCGACCGCTGGTTCACCGCGGACGAGGCCAAGAACTACGGCCTCATCGACGACATCATCACCCACGCCGCGGGCGTTCCCGGCGGCGGCGGCACGGGCGCCTGAGCCCGGCAGACCGCTGAAGAGCCCCAGCACCCGCCGAACGCCACCAGGACGGTGAACTTCCAGATGCAGAACAACCTCTCCCCGAGCGGCCTCTACACCGGCGCGCCGATGGACAACCGGTACGTCGTCCCGCGCTTCGTCGAGCGCACCTCGCAGGGCATCCGCGAGTACGACCCGTACGCGAAGCTCTTCGAAGAGCGTGTGATCTTCCTCGGCGTGCAGATCGACGACGCCTCCGCCAACGACGTCATGGCCCAGCTGCTGTGCCTGGAGTCGATGGACCCGGACCGCGACATCTCGATCTACATCAACAGCCCCGGTGGCTCCTTCACCGCGCTGACGGCCATCTACGACACGATGCAGTTCGTCAAGCCGGACATCCAGACGGTCTGCATGGGCCAGGCGGCCTCCGCCGCGGCCGTGCTGCTCGCCGCCGGTACGCCCGGCAAGCGGATGGCCCTGCCGAACGCCCGTGTGCTGATCCACCAGCCCTCCGGCGGCACCGGCCGTGAGCAGCTCTCCGACCTGGAGATCGCGGCCAACGAGATCCTGCGGATGCGGACCCAGCTCGAGGAGATGCTGGCCAAGCACTCCTCGACGCCGATCGAGAAGATCCGCGACGACATCGAGCGCGACAAGATCCTGACCGCCGAGGACGCCCTCGCGTACGGCCTGGTCGACCAGATCGTCTCGACCCGCAAGACCACGGCCGCCGCGGCAGCCTGACGCTCGGCCTTCCCCTGGCACGGTCCGTGTGGCCGAATCACGACCATGTGAACCGTGCCAAGGGGGGCCCGAACGGGGGGCCCGGCAAGGTACCGTCGAATATGAGGCACCAGGAGTCGCTGAACCAGGCGCTCCCAGGCGAAGGGGAAGCACCTCGTGGCACGCATCGGTGATGGCGGCGATCTGCTCAAGTGCTCGTTCTGCGGAAAGAGCCAGAAGCAGGTGAAGAAGCTCATCGCGGGACCCGGTGTGTACATCTGCGATGAGTGCATCGACCTCTGCAACGAGATCATCGAGGAAGAACTCGCGGAGACGAGCGAGGTGCGGTGGGAGGAGCTCCCCAAGCCTCGCGAGATCTACGAGTTCCTCGAGGGGTACGTCGTCGGGCAGGAGCCCGCGAAGAAGGCCCTCTCGGTCGCGGTGTACAACCACTACAAGCGCGTCCAGGCCGGCGAGAACGGCGGTGGCGCGGGACGTGACGACGCCATCGAGCTGGCGAAGTCCAACATTCTGCTGCTGGGCCCCACGGGCTCCGGCAAGACGCTCCTGGCGCAGACGCTCGCCCGCATGCTCAACGTCCCGTTCGCCATCGCCGACGCGACGGCGCTGACGGAGGCCGGGTATGTCGGCGAGGACGTCGAGAACATCCTGCTCAAGCTGATCCAGGCGGCCGACTACGACGTCAAGAAGGCCGAGACCGGGATCATCTACATCGACGAGATCGACAAGGTCGCCCGGAAGAGCGAAAACCCGTCGATCACGCGTGACGTGAGCGGTGAGGGCGTGCAGCAGGCGCTCCTCAAGATCCTTGAGGGCACCACCGCCTCCGTACCGCCGCAGGGCGGCCGGAAGCACCCGCACCAGGAGTTCATCCAGATCGACACGACGAACGTGCTCTTCATCGTGGGCGGCGCCTTCGCCGGCCTGGAGAAGATCATCGAGTCGCGGGCGGGCGCCAAGGGCATCGGCTTCGGGGCGACGATCCGCTCCAAGCGCGAGATCGAGGCGAGCGACCAGTTCCAGGAGGTCATGCCGGAGGACCTGGTGAAGTTCGGGATGATCCCGGAGTTCATCGGCCGTCTCCCCGTCATCACCTCGGTCCACAACCTCGACCGCGAGGCCCTGCTCAAGATCCTCGTCGAGCCGCGCAACGCGCTGGTGAAGCAGTACCAGCGCCTCTTCGAACTCGACGGCGTGGAGCTGGACTTCGACCGCCCGGCCCTGGAGGCCATCGCCGACCAGGCGATCCTGCGCGGCACGGGCGCGCGTGGCCTGCGGGCCATCATGGAAGAGGTCCTGATGTCGGTGATGTACGAGGTCCCGTCCCGCAAGGACGTGGCCCGCGTGGTCATCACGGCGGACGTCGTGCGCAACAACGTGAACCCGACGCTGGTACCGCGGATCGTGAAGAACGACGGGCGGCACGAGAAGTCGGCGTAGCCGTCGAGCTGTGTGAGAAGGGGTGTGCGGCCGATCCGGCCGCGCACCCCTTCCGCGTTCAGAGGTTGTTACGCCAGACGGCATGAATTGAAGCGGGCGGCCCAGACGCGGACCCCTGCGTCGGAAAGTATCTTCATACAGGCGTCGCTGGGAATCGGCATGCCTGAAGAGTGGTCGGCCGGCCAACCGCAGGCGGACCTGACTTTCGGGCCGACGGTATAGCCGTACCGGGACATCTGAGCTACGCAGTCGCCTTGGTCTGCTGACGCAGGTGCTGCGGTCACAAGCGGGGCCGCAACAGCTGCTGCCGTGAGAGCGAGAGCCGTGATGAGGCGCCGGGCCTTCAGGTGTGTCATGTGAGTTCCCATGAGTCGCGAAACGAGCGTTCGAACCTGCTCAAGGGATCATGTGACGAGGGGAGATGTCGGTCGTGGCCAGGAAGTTGGCCTGATCGATCTGCTGTTCGGCAGGGTGGCGATCTGGGGGCGGTAGGGGCCCAGTTGGGTGGTCTGATCCAACGGGCCCGTCCCGGCGGCGATGGTCAGGCCTTGGTGCGTGACGCCGCGTAGAGCTTCGCCGTCTGCTCCGCCACCTCGTCCTGCGGGACCAGGACCTGGCCCGTGGCGGCGCCCGCCAGGTCCATCAGGTTGACGGAGCCGACCGTGGAGTAGTCGGCCCAGGCGCAGGTGTAGAACTCCGTCGACTTCGGCCCGGGCTGGGTGGACTCCTTGGTGCTGCTCATCTTGACCTTGGCGCACTGCATGAGCGCACCTTCGAAGCCGGAGGGCGTCACACTCTCCGGGCCGCTCACGACCTCGTACTTCAGGCCGAGGGCCTCGAGATCCTTGTTGTTCTTGCCCAGGTTGTCGAAGAAGGAGTCGAGCGTCTTCGCCGGGTCGGCGACCTCGCCGTACAGACCGCTGAAGGACAGCTGCTTGCCCTTGAGCGGGGTGCTGTCGTTCTTGTACTGGGCGTTGGCCTGAGCGGCGTTCTTGATGCCCATGGCCTCGGCCCGCGCCTTCGGCTCGTCCTTGAGCGGCCCGTCCTGCGAAGGCCCTTCGTTCGGGACCTTCTTGTACTCGCCGACGCTCTCCGGGGCGGAGATCTTGTACCCCTTGGTGTCGTCGCTCACCGCCCCGTTGCCGGCACCGCTACCGAACATGAAGTAGGCGCCCACACCCAGCGCGGCTACCACGGCGACGCCGCCGATGATCAGGCCCGTCTTCTTGCCACCGCCCTGCGCCGGAGGCGGGGGCGGCATGTAGCCGCCGGGGGCCTGGCCGTACGGGGGCTGCTGAGGAGGCTGGCCGTAGGGACCCGGCTGCTGGGGCTGGCCGTACGGCCCCGGCTGCTGCTGCGGGTAGCCGTAGGGCTGCTGCGGCGGCACGCCCTGAGGTGCCTGCTGCGGGTACCCATAGCCGGGCTGCGGCGCTTGCGGCGGCTGGCCGTACGGTCCGGGCTGGCCCGGCTGACCGTAAGGCCCGGGCTGCTGAGGCTGACCGCCGTACGGGCCCGGCTGGTTGTAGCTCATGGACAGGTTCCCCTCACAGGATGTTTATGCGTAGCGAACAACATCCTGTCGGAAGCCCGGCCCCGCAGGGGCGCCGGGGGGCACACCGTTACGGAACAATCGAGTTTCAGGACAACCGTGCCGCACCCCTAAACTGACCCCGTGACCGAGAACACTCAGCAGCAGACAGCAGCCAACCCCGAACTGCCGACCCAGTACGCGCCGGCCGAAGTAGAGGGGAAGCTGTACGAGCGCTGGGTAGAGCGGGGCTACTTCGAAGCCGACGAGAACAGCGACAAGCCGCCGTACACCATCGTCATCCCGCCGCCGAACGTCACCGGTTCGCTCCACCTGGGCCACGCCTTCGAGCACACGCTGATCGACGCCCTCACCCGCCGCAAGCGGATGCAGGGGTACGAGACGCTGTGGCAGCCCGGCATGGACCACGCCGGCATCGCCACCCAGAACGTCGTCGAGCGCGAGCTCGCCAAGGAGGGCAAGTCCCGCCACGACCTGGGTCGCGAGGCGTTCGTCGAGCGTGTCTGGCAGTGGAAGGCCGAGTCCGGCGGTCAGATCTCCGGCCAGATGAAGCGCCTGGGTGACGGCGTCGACTGGTCCCGCGAGCGGTTCACCATGGACGAGGGCCTCTCGCAGTCCGTCCAGACCATCTTCAAGAAGCTGTACGACGACGAGCTGATCTACCGCGCCGAGCGCATCATCAACTGGTGCCCGCGCTGTCTGACGGCCATCTCGGACATCGAGGTCGAGTACCAGGACGACGACGGCGAGCTCGTCTCCATCCGGTACGGCGAGGGTGACGCGTCCATCGTCGTCGCCACGACCCGCGCCGAGACGATGCTCGGTGACACGGCCGTCGCCGTCCACCCGGAGGACGAGCGCTACAAGCACCTGGTCGGCACCGAGATCGAGCTGCCGCTGACCGGCCGCCGGATCCCGGTCGTCGCCGACGAGCACGTCGACCCCGAGTTCGGCACCGGCGCCGTCAAGGTGACCCCCGCGCACGACCCGAACGACTTCGAGATCGGCCAGCGCCACGGCCTGCCGAACCTCGCCGTCATGGACGAGCGCGCGGTCATCACCGCCCACGGCCCCTTCCAGGGTCTGGACCGCCTGGAGGCCCGTTCCGCCATCGTCGCCGCGCTGCGCGCCGAGGGCCGGATCGTCGCCGAGAAGCGTCCGTACACCCACTCCGTCGGCCACTGCTCGCGCTGCAAGACCACCATCGAGCCGCGCCTGTCGATGCAGTGGTGGGTCAAGGTCGGCACGCTCGCGCAGGCCGCCGGTGACGCCGTCCGCGACGGCAAGGTCAAGATCCACCCGCAGGAGATGGAGAAGCGGTACTTCGACTGGGTCGACAACCTGCACGACTGGTGCATCTCGCGCCAGCTGTGGTGGGGCCACCGCATCCCGGTCTGGTACGGCCCGAACGGCGAGGTCGTCTGCGTCGGACCGGACGAGCAGCCGCCGACGGGTGAGGGCTGGCACCAGGACACCGACGTCCTGGACACCTGGTTCTCCTCCGGCCTGTGGCCGTTCTCCACGCTCGGCTGGCCGGAGCAGACCGACAGCCTCGCGAAGTTCTACCCGAACTCCGTCTTGGTCACCGGCTACGACATCCTCTTCTTCTGGGTCGCCCGGATGATGATGTTCGGTCTGTACGCGATGGACGGAACCCCGCCGTTCCACACCATCGCCCTGCACGGCATGGTCCGTGACCAGAACGGCAAGAAGATGTCGAAGTCCTTCGGCAACGTGGTCAACCCGCTGGACTGGATGGACGAGTACGGCTCCGACGCCGTCCGCTTCACCCTGGCCAACGGCGCCAATCCGGGCGTCGACGTCCCGATCGGCGAGGACTGGGTCAAGGCCTCCCGGAACTTCGCCAACAAGATCTGGAACGCCACCCGCTTCGCCCTGATGAACGGCGCGACGGTCGAGGGCCCGCTGCCGGACCCGTCGGAGATGTCCGCGACGGACCGCTGGATCCTCTCGCGGCTCAACAAGACGGTCGCCGAGGTCGACGCGTTCTACGACGACTACCAGTTCGCGAAGCTCGCCGACGCCCTGTACCACTTCGCGTGGGACGAGGTCTTCGACTGGTACGTCGAGCTGTCGAAGACGACGTTCTTCGCGGGCGGCGACCAGGCCAAGGTCTCCGGCCGGGTCCTCGGCGAGGTCCTGGACGTGATGCTGCGGCTGCTCCACCCGATCGTCCCGTTCGTCACCGAGACGCTCTGGACCACGCTCACCGGCAAGGAGTCCGTCGTCATCGCCGACTGGCCCACCGACTCCGGCTTCCGCGACGACCCCGCCGAGAAGGAGATCGAGCTCGTCCAGCAGGTCGTCACCGAGGTCCGTCGCTTCCGTTCCGACCAGGGTCTGCAGCCCGGTCAGAAGGTTCCGGCCCGTCTCGACCTGGCCGGCACCGCGCTCGCCCCGCACGAGGCGGCCATCCGTCAGCTGCTCCGTCTCCAGCCGGAGGGCGAGGGCTTCTCCGCCACCGCCTCCCTGCCGATCGCCGGTGCCACGGTCGCGCTCGACCTGTCCGGCACGATCGACGTGGCGGCGGAGCGCAAGCGTCTCGCCAAGGACCTCGCGGCCGCGGAGAAGGAGAAGGCGCAGGCCAACGGGAAGCTCGGCAACGAGGCGTTCCTGGCGAAGGCGCCGGACAACGTGGTCGACAAGATCCGTACGCGGCTCGCCAAGGCGGACGAGGACATCGCCCGTATCCAGGCGCAGCTGGAGCGGCTGCCGCAGGCGTAAGAGCTTGTAGGAGCTGATGAAGGGCCCGGGACCGACATGGTTCCGGGCCCTTCTCTTTTGTCTGGAGTGCGTGATATCACACTACTTGTGACCTAGGTCATGCCGTTCAGGTCCAGGGACCTTGGATGATGGAGGGCATGCCCCGTCTCCCCACCCTGCCCGCGCTGCGCCGCCGCGTGGACCGGTGGGCGGGTTCACCGCACGCCCTCGACGTCATCGCCGCCGTCAGCGCCTTCGCCCTGATGGTCCTGGACGTGCCGGGGCTCGCGCGCGCCGACAACTCGCTGACCGGCGTCACGGCGACCCTCGTCCTGGCGGCCGGCGCGGCCACGCTGGTGCTGCGGCGCCGGCTGCCCTGGATCCCGTACCTGGTGGCGCTCGCCCTGCTGGGCTGGCTGCACGAGCTGACGATGATTCAGTTCGCGCTGTACTCGCTGGGCCGCTTCCGGGGCCGCAGGATCGCCGTCGTCGCGACCGTGCTCTATGTGGGCGTGGCGTACACGCTGTTCCAGACGCCCGGCTGGCCCGCGCGGCACGGCGAGACGCTCAGTGACTTCCTCAGTCTCGTCGTCCCCATCGGCGTGCTCGCGGCGGGCGTCGGCATCGCCGCGTACCGGCAGGACCTGGTCCGCGCCCTGGAGTGCCAGCGTGCCGACGCCGCGGCACGGCAGGCGGTGCAGGAGGAGCGGATCTCGGTCGGCAGGGACGTCCACGACCTGGTGGGCCGGGAACTGACCGTGCTCGCCGTCCGGGCCGAGGTGCTCGCCGTCCGGGCCAGGGGCGAGGCGCACATGAAGGACTTCGAGGAGCTCGCGGACACCGCGCGGCGCGCCCACCACATGCTGAACGAGACGATCGTGCGCCGGGCCGACCACGGCACCGCCACGCCCGGTCTCGACGGGCTCTCCGGGCTCGCGGAGGAGAGCGAGCGGATGGGCAGCCCGGTCGAGCTCGCGGTCGCCGAGGAGGCGAAGGCGCTCTCCCCGCTGCGCCAGACGGCCGTACACCGGGTCGTCCAGGAGTGTCTGACGAACGCGGCCAAGCACGCGCCGGGGCTGCCGGTGGCTGTGACGATCTCGGTGACCGGCCCCGACCTGCGCGTCGAGGTTCGCAACCCGCTCCCGACGACCCCGCCGGACCGCGCCCCGGTCTCGACGGGTACGGGGCTGTTCTCCATGGGGGAGCGCGTCACCAGCATGGGCGGCAGCCTCTCGGCCGGGCCGGACGATGACACATACGCGGTGACCGCGCTGCTGCCGACGGGCTTCGGGGTGCACTGACGGGCCTCGGGTGCACCCGGCGGGCCTTCGGGGTGCGTGCGCCCACGGCTTTCGGGGTGCGACGGCGGGGCTCGGGGTGCGTGTGAGAGGGCCGAGTGGGTCGGGAAAGTCCCGAAAGGGGTGCGTCCATCGGTCTGTCGGTCCCCCTCCGTAGACTGGGTCCGTGAGTGAGCCCCGCGACCAGTTCGACGCGTCCGACCCGTCCGACCCGTTCGACGAGATCGTCGACACAGAGACCAACCGGGACCCCGACCTGGCGGTGATCGAGGCTGGCAGCCGCACGCTGCGCGCGCAGGCCGGCCCGCCCCAGGGCGACCCCGTGCCCGCCCGGCCCGCCGACCCTGAGGTGGACAGGGCGCTGCGCGAGGTCGAGACCGAGCTGGCGACCCGCTGGGGCGAGACCAAGCTGGAGCCCTCGGTGACGCGGATCGCGGCGCTGATGGACGTGCTCGGCGAGCCCCAGCGCGCGTACCCCTCGATCCACATCACGGGTACGAACGGGAAGACGTCCACGGCCCGCATCGTCGAGGCCCTGCTGACCGCGTTCGACCTGCGCACCGGGCGGTACACCTCGCCGCACGTGCAGACGATCACCGAGCGGATCAGCCTGGACGGCGCCCCCATCTCCGCCGAGGGCTTCATCGAGACGTACCAGGACATCAAGCCGTACGTGGAGCTGGTGGACGCGCGCGAGGAGATCCGGCTCTCCTTCTTCGAGGTCCTCACCGGAATGGCGTACGCGGCCTTCGCCGACGCCCCGGTGGACGTGGCGGTCGTCGAGGTCGGCATGGGCGGCACCTGGGACGCGACCAACGTCATCGACGCCTCGGTCGCCGTCGTCACCCCGATCGACCTCGACCACACCGACCGACTCGGCGGGACGCCCGGCGAGATCGCCGGCGAGAAGTCCGGGATCATCAAGCAGGGCGCGACGGTGATCCTGGCCCAGCAGCCGGTGGACGCCGCCCAGGTCATGCTGAAGAAGGCCGTCGAGGTCGATGCGACGGTCGCCCGCGAGGGCATGGAGTTCGGCGTCGTCTCCCGCGAGATCGCGGTGGGCGGCCAGTTGCTCACCCTGCGCGGGCTCGGCGGCGAGTACGAAGAGGTCTTCCTGCCGCTGTACGGCGCGCACCAGGCGCACAACGCGGCGGTCGCCCTCGCGGCGGTCGAGGCGTTCTTCGGCATCGGCGCCGAGCACGCCCGCACCCTGGACCTCGAGACCGTCCGCCGTGCCTTCGCCTCGGTGGCCTCCCCGGGCCGCCTCGAGGTCGTCCGCAGCTCCCCGACGGTGATCCTGGACGCCGCGCACAACCCGCACGGCGCGCGGGCGACGGCCGACGGCATCAGCGAGTCGTTCGGCTTCTCGCGGCTCGTCGGCGTCGTCTCCACCAGCTCCGACAAGGACGCCAAGGGGCTGCTCGAAGCCTTCGAGCCGATCTTCGCGGAGATCGTCGTCACGGCGAACTCCAACCCCCGTGCGACGGACGTGGACACGCTCGCGGCGATCGCGGTGGAGGTCTTCGGCGACGACCGGGTGGTCGTCGAGCCGCGGCTGGACGACGCCATCGAGGCGGCGATCACCCTGGCGGAGGAAGAGGACGAGTACGCGGGAGCGGGCGTCCTGGTGACCGGTTCGATCTTCACGGTCGGGGATGCCCGACTGCTCCTCGGAAGGCGCTGAATCCGATGCGTACGCTCTGTGCCTCGACGCTGATCGGCGAGTTCTTCGTCATCGGGTTCGCCGGGCTCGTCGCCATGAAGGACGCGAGCCTGTCGATGGCCGCGGTCTGGTGGGTCTGCGGCATCGCGATGCTGGTGTCGGTGCTGCTGTGCGGGATGATCACGCGCCCGGGCGGGCTCCAGCTCGGGTGGGCGCTCCAGATCGCTCTCGTCGCGAGCGGCTTCGTGGTGCCGGTGATGTTCTTCCTGGGCGCGACCTTCGCGGTGCTGTGGTGGGCCTCGATCCACTACGGCCGCAAGATCGACGAGGCGAAGGCACGCTGGGCCGCGCAGGCCGAGGCGGAGGCGGCGTAGCGGCTCCGGAGACCCGGTGGGCCGCTCCCGGGACGGGGTGGCACCCAGGAAGCGGAGCAGCCCCCTCCTGAGGCTGACGCTGCGTAATCGGCGGCTGTGGTGGCCCTGTAGCCTCTGAGTCCCGCACACCGTTTTTGAAGGAGTCTCTACCGTGAGCCAGCGCACGCTCGTCCTGCTCAAGCCCGACGCCGTCCGCCGTGGCCTGATCGGCGAGATCATCGGCCGTATCGAGCGCAAGGCGGGCTGGACCATCTCCGCGCTCGAACTGCGTGAGCTGAGCCAGGACACGCTGGAGCAGCACTACGGCGAGCACAAGGGCAAGCCCTTCTACGAGCCGCTGATGGGCTTCATGCAGTCCGGCCCCGTCGTCGCCCTGGTCGTCGAGGGCGAGCGTGTCATCGAGGGCCTGCGGACCCTCGCCGGCCCGACCGACCCGATCGCCGCGGCCCCCGGCTCCATTCGCGGGGATTTCGGCACCATCGTCCGGGAGAACCTCATCCACGCCTCGGACTCGGAGGAGTCCGCCATTCGGGAAATGAAGCTTTTCTTCCCCGGTCTGGCGTGACCCGGGGCTGACCCGGTGTCAGCCATCCAACCCAACAACCTGGGGCGACCGAAGGAATTTCGGTCGCCCCCGGGCATATGAACCGCTGGGCCGGGAACGCATCGCAGCGTCCTACCGTCACCTATACAGAGGTGGACCACCGCGCGGTATCCGGGTAGGCGGCACTACGATGGAAAACTCCACGCCGCAGCACCCGAATACCCACCACCTCGCCGACCTGAGAAGCCGTCAACGCTCCAATTGGGAAGGCCCGACGCATCCTCATGGGAAACAAGGGGAACTCAATGTCGTTCATCGGCCGTGACATGGCTGTCGACCTCGGGACCGCCAACACGCTGGTGTACGTCAGGGGTCGAGGCATCGTTCTGAACGAGCCGTCCGTCGTCGCGATCAACACCAACACCGGCGGAATCCTGGCGGTCGGCGCCGAGGCGAAGAAGATGATCGGCCGGACGCCCGGCAACATCGTCGCCGTCCGGCCCCTGAAGGACGGTGTGATCGCCGACTTCGAGATCACCGAGCGTATGCTCCGCTACTTCATCCTCAAGATCCACAAGCGCCGTTACCTGGCTCGCCCCCGGGTCGTCGTGTGTGTGCCCTCCGGTATCACCGGAGTGGAGCGCCGCGCCGTCATCGAGGCGTCCACCCAGGCCGGCGCCCGACAGGTGCACATCATCGAGGAGCCCATGGCCGCGGCCATCGGCTCGGGCCTCCCGGTCCACGAGGCGACCGGCAACATGGTCGTCGACATCGGCGGTGGCACCACCGAGGTCGCCGTGATCTCACTGGGCGGAATCGTCACGGCACAGTCGATCCGGGTGGCCGGCGACGAGCTCGACAACGCGATCATCCAGCACATCAAGAAGGAGTACTCGCTCCTCCTCGGTGAGCGCACCGCCGAGCAGATCAAGATCACCATCGGCTCGGCGTACGACCTCGACAAGGACGAACACACCGAGATCCGCGGCCGTGACCTCGTCTCCGGTCTGCCCAAGACCGTGGTCATCTCGGCCGCCGAGGTCCGCAAGGCCATCGAGGAGCCGGTCAACGCCATCGTCGACGCCGTGAAGACGACGCTCGACAAGTGCCCGCCCGAGCTCTCCGGTGACGTGATGGACCGCGGCATCGTTCTCACGGGTGGTGGCGCCCTGCTGCGCGGCCTGGACGAGCGGCTGCGCGCCGAGACCGGGATGCCGATCCACATCGCCGAGGACCCGCTGGACTCGGTGGCACTCGGTTCCGGCAAGTGCGTGGAGGAGTTCGAGGCGCTCCAGCAGGTCCTGGACGCCCAGCCCCGCCGATAACGGATCGGCGACGATCCGCGACGATCGGCTGTACGGGTGGCAAGAACCCCCGTACGGCCGATCGTTGATATAACGGCAAAAAACGGCACGAACCGTACGGAACAACCGAACCAAGAGGAAAGGCACGGCCGCCGCACGTGAGGGACACACGAGAGAGCCGGCTGCTCCTGGTGCTGCTGATCGCCATCGCGTTCGCACTGATCACGGTGGACATCCGCGGCGGCGAGGAGTCACCGGTCGACGGCGCCCGGCAGGCAGCCGCCGCGGTCTTTGGACCGGTCGAGAACGGGGTCGCGTCAGCCGTCGACCCCATCGGCAACGCCATAGGAGCCGTACGCGACTCCGGCGAGCGCCACACCCGGATCGCCGCCCTCGAACGCGAGAACGCCGCCCTCAAGGCCAAGCTCGGCAGCGACGACCGCAACCGCAGCCGTGTCCGTGAGCTCGACACCCTCCTCAGAACGGCGGGCGCCGGGCAGTACGGCATCAAGGGCGCCGAGGTCATCGCCATAGGGGCGGCCCAGGGCTTCTCATGGACCGTCACCATCGACGCCGGCGCCAACGACGGCATCGAGCGGGACATGACCGTGCTCAACGGCGCCGGTCTCGTCGGCCGCGTCACCACGGTCGGGCCCTCTACCGCGACCGTGCTCCTCGCCAACGACCCGGACTTCACCGTCGGCACCCGCATGGAGAACTCGGACGAGCTCGGCTTCGCCACCGGCCAGGGCAACGGCCCGCTCCTCGTGCAGCTCCTCAACGGCAAGGCGAAGGTGAAGCCCGGCGACCGGCTCGTCACCTTCGGCTCGCAGGCCAACAAGCCCTTCGTGCCCGGCGTGCCGGTCGGGGAGATCGTCCGCGTCGACCCGCTGGGCGGCGGCCTGACCCGCAACGTCTACGTCCGCCCGTACGTCGGCTTCTCCAAGCTCGACATCGTCGGAGTCGTCGTCCAGGCCCCGCGTACCAACCCCCGGGACATGGTCCTGCCGCCCAAGCCCAAGCCGGCCCCGACCGTCACCGTCACGGTCACGCCGCCGCCACCGGAGGGGGAGCGGCAAGCCGGGAACGGAGAGCAGCCGGTGCGAGACGCCACCCAGGACCAGGCCCGCAAGCCCGAGGACCAGCAGCCGGATCAGCAGCAGAACCAGCAGCAGGAGCAGGGGGACTGAGGCCGTGAAGTTCAACCGCATTCTCCTCTCCGTCACCCTCGTGGTCGTCGCCCTGGTCATCCAGGTCTCTGTCCTCGGCCGCCTCCAGCTCCCCGGCGCGGTGCCCGACCTCGTCCTGTTGACCGTCCTCGGCCTCGCGCTCGTGTACGGGCCCGTCAGCGGCTCCCTCATCGGCTTCGGGGCCGGGCTCCTCTCCGACCTCGCCCCACCCGCCGACCACGCCGCGGGCCGCTACGCCCTGGTCCTCTGCGTCATCGGCTACCTCGCCGGACTCGCCCGCCCCGACAACGGCAAGCTGAAGTCCGCCACCGGCCCGATGGCCGTGGTCGTCGCCGCGGCGCTCGGCTCCACCCTTCTGTACGCGGGGGTCGGTGCCCTCGTCGGCGACACCGCCGCCCGCCATGTCGGCCTCGGCTTCCTGCTGTTCACCGCGGCGATCTACGACCTCCTCCTCGCGCCCTTCACCGTGCCGCTGATCATGGCGCTGGCCCGGCGCGCGGAGAACGACCCGCTCGCCGACACCTCCGGAGGCGGCACCGACGTCTCCTCCGGCTGGCTCTCCTCCGGCACCGGCCTGCGGATCGGGAGCCAGCGCGGCGGCATGCTCGTCAAGGCCGCCCGCACCAGAGCCTCACGCGCCGGACGCATCAAGGGAGTCAAGCGACTGTGACCGAGGGGGTACCGGCAGTATGAGCAACATCCCGGAGACCGGGCGGACTCCCAGGGTCCAGATCCGTCTCGTCGTCATCCAGGTCCTCGTCTTCTCCCTCCTCCTCACCCTCGGCGGACGCCTCTGGTACCTCCAGATCCGCAACGGCAAGGAGTACACCGACGAGGCGAAGAGCAACCACGTCCAGCGGGTCGTCCAGCCCGCCGTCCGCGGATCGATCCTCGACGCCCGTGGTGTCCCGCTCGCCGACAACGAGACCCGGCTCGTGGTCTCCGCGTCCCGCACCGAGCTGATGAAGATGAAGGACGACGGCAAGGCCGTCCTCACCCGCCTCGCAGGCGTCCTGGGCATGAAGCCCAAGGACGTCATGGACAAGGTCCGGCTCTGCGACTCCCAGACGCCGCAGCCGTGCTGGAACGGCTCCCCCTACCAGCCGATCCCGATCACCGACGAGGCCACCACGCAGCAGGCCCTGCGGATCCGGGAGAGCACCGAGGACTTCCCCGGCATCACTGCCGAACTCGCCG
This sequence comes from Streptomyces sp. NPDC056222, assembly GCF_042264065.1. Classification (NCBI taxonomy): domain Bacteria; kingdom Bacillati; phylum Actinomycetota; class Actinomycetes; order Kitasatosporales; family Streptomycetaceae; genus Streptomyces; species Streptomyces sp. NPDC056222. The sequence continues at coordinate 16,704 of NZ_JBHJTL010000078.1, forward strand.
CCGTACGCCGCTACACGGCGCCCGGCAACGCCCGCACCGCGCAGGTGCTCGGCTACCTCTCGCCGGTCACCGACGAGGAGATCCAGAAGGCCAAGGACACCGACTCGCCGTATCTGCGCTCCGACCAGGTCGGCCGCTCCGGCATCGAACGCACCTACGACAAGGAGCTGCGCGGCAAGGCCGGTGTCACGTCGTACGAGGTCGACAAGATCGGCCGGGTCATGGGCCAGACCCAGTCCGACCCGGGTGTGCCCGGCTCCACTCTCGTCACCAGCATCGACGCCCGCGTCCAGTCGGTCGCCGAGTACGAGCTCCACCAGGCGATGAAGCTGGTCCGGGGCGAGACCGACAAGATCACCGGCCGTAAGTACGAGGCCGACGCGGGTGCCGTCGTCGTCATGGAGTCCAGGACGGGCCGCGTCGTCGCGATGGCGTCCCAGCCCGACTACGACCCGAACGCCTGGGTCGGCGGTATCTCCGGCAAGGACTACGCCCGGCTCACCAGCAAGGACTCCAACTACCCACTGCTCAACCGGGCCATCCAGGGGCAGGCGCCCGCCGGCTCCGTCTTCAAGGTGGTGTCGGCGAGCGCGGCCGTACGGGCCGGATACGACTTCAACGACAAGTACCTCTGCAGCAGCTCCTACAGCATGGGCAACCGGAGCTTCGCGAACTTCGAGTCGCAGGGGCACGGCCCCATCACCCTCGGCGACGCCCTCAAGTACTCCTGCAACACGGTCTTCTACCGTCTAGGCCACCAGGAGTGGAGCCGCGACGGCGGCCTCAAGCCCAACAAGGACGCCCACGACTGGTTCTACCGGACCGCCCGCGACTACGGCTTCGGCTCCGAGACCGGCATCGACGTGCCGAACGAGGTCAAGGGCCGTATCCCGGACCGCCAGTGGAAGCAGAAGTTCTGGGAGGCCAACAAGGACGCCTGGTGCAAGCAGGGCAAGAAGGGGGGCACCTATGTCGAGCAGATCGCCTATGAGAGCTGCCTCGAGGGCAACCAGCTGAAGGCCTACGACAGCATCAACTTCTCCATCGGTCAGGGCGACGTCCTCATCACGCCTGTTCAGCTCGCCACCGCCTACGCGGCGATCAGCAACGGCGGCACCCTCTACAACCCGACCATCGGCAAGGCCGTGATCAGCCCCGACGGCAAGCAGATCCAGGAGATCCCGCCGAAGGCCCACGGCAAGCTGCCGGTCGACGCCCAGACCATCGCCGACCTCGACAAGGGCCTGCGCTCCGTCGTCGAGCCCGGCGGCACCGCCGCCTGGCGGTTCGGCGGCTGGCCCCAGGACAAGATCCCGATGCGGGCCAAGACCGGTACCGCCCAGGTCTACGGCAAGCAGACCACCTCCTGGTTCGCCACGTACACCGACGACTACACGATCGTCATGACGATCTCCCAGGGTGGTACGGGCTCCGGCGCCTCCGGCCCCGCCGTGCGCAACATCTACGACGCCCTCTACGGCCTCGACGACGAGGGCAACCAGGACCTCAAGCGCGCCCTGCTGCCCCAGCCCCAGAAGACGCTGCCGAAGGTCCACGCCGACGGCACCATCGACGCGCCCGACATCAAGCCGTACGACCCCGCCTCGCAGCTCGTCAAGCCGGTCAAGCAGGGCGACGCGGCAGGTGTGGTCGATCCGGCGGGCCAGGGCGATCCGGCAGGTGTGGTCGATCCGGCGGGCCAGGGCGATCCGGTCAAGCCGGACGACGGAAAGCCGCCGCACGCGGGCACCCCGCACCTCTGGAGGGACTGACGCGATGACCGCCCGCCACGGATTCTCCGTCTCCCGGTACGCACCCGAGCGCGGGTCGCTCGCGAAACTCACCGCCCGCGACTCGGTGCTGCGCCGGCTCGACTGGCCGATCCTGCTGTCCTCGATCGCCCTGTCCTTCCTCGGGGCGCTGCTCGTCTGGTCCGCCACCCGCGGCCGCACCGAGCTCAACAACGGCGACCCGTACTACTTCCTCTTCCGTCACGTCCTCAACACCGGCATCGGCCTCGCCCTGATGATCGGCACCATCTGGCTCGGCCACCGCACCCTGCGCGGCGCGGTGCCGGTCCTCTACGGCATCTCGATCCTGCTGATCCTCGCCGTCCTCACCCCGCTCGGCGCCACCATCAACGGCGCCCACGCGTGGATCGTGATCGGCGGCGGCTTCTCGCTCCAGCCCAGCGAGTTCGTGAAGATCACGATCATCCTGATCATGGCGATGCTGCTGGCCGCCAAGGTCGACGCCGGCGACCAGGTCCACCCCGACCACCGGACCGTCGCCAAGGCCCTGGCTCTCGCCGCGCTCCCCATGGGGATCGTCATGCTGATGCCGGACCTCGGCTCGGTGATGGTCATGGCGGTGATCGTGCTCGGCGTGCTCCTCGCCTCCGGCGCCTCCAACCGCTGGGTCCTCGGACTCATCGTCACGGGCATCGGCGGTGCCGCACTCGTCGCCGCCCTCGGCGTGCTGGACGAGTACCAGATCAACCGCTTCGCCGCCTTCGCCAACCCCGAGCTCGACCCGGCGGGCGTCGGCTACAACACCAACCAGGCGCGCATCGCGATCGGCTCCGGGGGCCTGTACGGCGCGGGACTCTTCAACGGCCACCAGACCAGCGGCCAGTTCGTGCCCGAACAGCAGACCGACTTCATCTTCAGCGTCGCCGGCGAAGAGCTCGGCTTCCTCGGCGGCGGACTGATCATCGCGCTGCTCGGCGTGATCCTCTGGCGCGCCTGCCGGATCGCACGCGAGACGACCGAGCTGTACGGCACGATCGTCGCCGCGGGCATCATCGCCTGGTTCGCCTTCCAGTCCTTCGAGAACATCGGCATGGCCCTCGGGATCATGCCCGTGGCGGGTCTCCCACTCCCGTTCGTCTCGTACGGAGGTTCGTCCATGTTCGCCGTGTGGGTGGCGATCGGGCTGCTCCAGTCGATCCGCGTGCAGAGGCCGATAACCGCTTAGGCTCAAGAGGGTCTGCCCTTCCGTTCACTTCGCGTCTAGATTCGATTCATGGCGGAGACGAAGCGCGAGATCGAGCGGAAGTACGAAGCCACCGAGAAGACGGGGCTCCCGGACCTCACCAGGGCCCAGGGAGTCTCGGCCGTCCTCGACCGGGGCGTCGCCGAACTCGACGCCGTCTACTACGACACGGCCGATCTGCGGCTGGCCGCCGACTCCCTCACCCTGCGCCGCCGCACGGGGGGCGAGGACGCGGGCTGGCACCTCAAGTTCCCCGTCGCGTCCGGGATCCGCGACGAGATCAGAGCCCCGCTCGCCGACACCCTCCCGACGCCCCTCGCCCGACTCCTGCGCTCCCGCGTCCGCGACGAGGACGTCGTCCCCGTCGTCCGCCTCCGCTCCTCCCGAGCTGTCCGCCACCTCGTCGACGACCAGGGCACCCTCGTGGCGGAGGTGTCCGTCGACACGGTCCACGCCGAGCGCCTGACCGAGACCGGCGGAGAGACGTCCTGGACGGAGATCGAGGTCGAACTCGCGGACGGCGCGGACCCCACCGTCCTGGACGCGGTGGAGAAGCGCCTGAAGAAGGCGGGCGTACGGCCCTCGGCCTCGGCGTCGAAGCTCGCCAGGGCCCTTGCGGAGACGTCGGAACCCGCACCGGCCGACGACACTCGGGTCGCCGCCTTCCAGCCGGACGGGGACACCGCGGGCGCTCGTGTCCTGGCGTACGTACAGGAACAGATCGACGCGATCGTCGCCCTCGACCCCGCCGTCCGCCGCGACCTCCCCGACTCCGTCCACCAGATGCGGGTCGCCACCCGCCGTCTGCGCAGCGCGTTCAAGACGTACCGCAAGGTCCTCGACCGCACCGTCACCGATCCCATCGGCGAGGAGCTCAAGTGGCTCGCCGGCGAGCTCGGCGTCGCCCGCGACCAGGAGGTGCTCCTCGACCGCCTGCGCGGCCGGATCGAGGAGCTGCCCCGCACCCTCCTCCTCGGCCCCGTCCGCTCCCGGCTCCGCATCTGGAACGCCGCACACGGCGGCGGCGCCCGGCGCACCGCACTCGCCGCCCTCGACTCCGCGCGCCACCTCGCGCTCCTGTCCACCCTCGACGCGCTGCTCGCCGACCCGCCCCTGCTGAAGGGGGCCACGAAGGACGCGCCGGCGGTCCTCGCCAAGGCCGTCCTCAAGGACTACGACCGGCTCGCCCGCCGTGTCGACCACGCCCTCGCCCTCCCCGCGGGCCACGACCGCGACCTCGCCATGCACGAGGCCCGCAAGGCCGCCAAACGTGCCCGCTACGCCGGTGAGGCCGCCACCCCGACCCTTGGCAAACCCGCCAAGCGCTTTGCCAAGCGCATGAAGTCCGTCCAGACCGTCCTCGGCGACCACCAGGACAGCGTCGTCGCCCGCGAGACCCTGCGCGACCTCGCGATCCAGGCGCACGCGGCCGGGGAGTCGGCCTTCACCTGGGGACTCCTCTACGGCCAGGAGGAGGCGGCCGGCGCCGACCGCGAACGCGAGTTCCCGAAGGTCTGGAAGCGGGCTTCGGCCCCGGAACCGAGGGCGGCACTGACCCACTGAGCACCGGGTACGCTTGAGAGTCGCCCCCTGCCAGCTCACGAAGGTTCGAGATGTCTGCTGCCGAGTCTGTCTTCCCGCAGCTCGAAGCTCTGCTCCCGCACGTGCAGAAGCCGATTCAGTACGTCGGTGGAGAGCTGAACTCCACGGTCAAGCCGTGGGAGTCCGCCGACGTCCGCTGGGCGCTCATGTACCCGGACGCGTACGAGGTCGGTCTGCCCAACCAGGGCGTCATGATCCTCTACGAGGTACTGAACGAGCGCGAGGGCGTCCTGGCCGAGCGCACGTACAGCGTGTGGCCGGACCTCGAAGAGCTGATGCGTGAGCACGGCGTCCCGCAGTTCACCGTGGACAGCCACCGTCCCGTGGGCGCCTTCGACGTCTTCGGCCTGAGCTTCTCCACCGAGCTCGGCTACACCAACATGCTCACCGCCCTCGACCTGGCGGGCATCCCGCTGGAGTCGAAGGACCGCACCGTCGACCACCCCATCGTGCTCGCCGGCGGCCACGCCGCCTTCAACCCCGAGCCGATCGCGGACTTCATCGACGCGGCGATCATCGGCGACGGCGAGCAGGCCGTCCTCGACATGACCGAGATCATCCGCGCCTGGAAGGCCGAGGGCCGCCCCGGTGGCCGCGAGGAGGTCCTCCTCCGGCTCGCCAGGACCGGCTCGGTCTACATCCCGGGCTTCTACGACGTCGAGTACCTGGCCGACGGCCGGATCTCCCGCGTCGTCCCGAACCGCTCCGGCGTTCCGTGGCGTGTGTCCAAGCACACCGTCATGGACCTCGACGAGTGGCCCTACCCGAAGCAGCCGCTGGTCCCGCTCGCCGAGACGGTCCACGAGCGGATGTCCGTCGAGATCTTCCGCGGCTGCACCCGCGGCTGCCGCTTCTGCCAGGCCGGCATGATCACGCGCCCCGTGCGGGAGCGAAGCATCACCGGCATCGGCGAGATGGTCGAGAAGGGTCTCAAGGCGACGGGCTTCGAGGAGGTCGGCCTCCTCTCGCTCTCCTCCGCGGACCACACCGAGATCGGTGACATCGCCAAGGGCCTCGCCGACCGGTACACCGAGGACAAGATCGGTCTCTCCCTCCCCTCGACCCGCGTCGACGCGTTCAACGTCGACCTGGCCAACGAGCTGACGAGGAACGGCCGTCGCTCCGGTCTCACCTTCGCCCCCGAGGGCGGCTCCGAGCGGATGCGCAAGGTCATCAACAAGATGGTCTCGGAGGAGGACCTGATCCGGACCGTCTCCACGGCGTACGGCAACGGCTGGCGCCAGGTGAAGCTGTACTTCATGTGCGGCCTGCCGACCGAGACGGACGAGGACGTCCTCCAGATCGGCGACATGGCGGTCAACGTCATCGCCGAGGGCCGCAAGGTCTCCGGCCAGAACGACATCCGCTGCACCGTCTCCATCGGCGGCTTCGTCCCGAAGCCGCACACCCCGTTCCAGTGGGCCCCGCAGCTCTCGGCGGAGGAGACGGACGCGCGCCTGGCGAAGCTCCGGGACAAGATCCGCGGCGACAAGAAGTACGGCCGCTCCATCGGCTTCCGCTACCACGACGGCAAGCCCGGCATCGTCGAGGGCCTGCTCTCCCGCGGCGACCGGCGGATCGGCGCCGTCATCCGCGCGGTCTACGAGGACGGCGGCCGCTTCGACGGCTGGCGCGAGCACTTCTCGTACGACCGCTGGATGCAGTGCGCGGAGAAGACGCTCCCGGAGATGGGCGTGGACGTCGACTGGTACACGACCCGCGAGCGCACCTACGAGGAGGTCCTGCCCTGGGACCACCTGGACTCCGGTCTGGACAAGGACTGGCTCTGGGAGGACTGGCAGGACGCGCTCGACGAGACCGAGGTCGACGACTGCCGCTGGACGCCGTGCTTCGACTGCGGCGTGTGCCCGGCGATGCAGACCGAGATCCAGGTCGGCCCGACGGGCAAGAAGCTGCTGCCGCTGACCGTGGTCAAGTAGCCCATTCCGGTAACACTCCGGCGACGGCCCGGTGCGAGGGGAAACCCTCCGCCGGGCCGTTGCGTCATTTCCTGCATGAGCATGGAGAAGGCACAGCCCGGGGGAGAGCCGGAGGGCTGTCTGACGGCGTTCATCAGGATTCCGGTTCGGATCGTGGTGCTGGTGGTCGTCGTACCCGTCCGGCTGGTGTGGGACGTTCTCGTCGTCTGCGGGCGCGCCGTCGAGCTGCGGGTGCTGCGGCCGGTCGGGCGGGCGCTCGGCTGGGTGTTCCGGACGCTGGTGGCGAAGCCGGTCGTCTGGCTGGCCAAGGCCTTGTTCGTCTGGCCGTGGGTGGCGCTGTGGCGGTACGTGCTCGTGCCGGTGGCCCGGTACGGGTTCGTGGTGCCGGCCGGGTGGCTCTACCGCACGGTGCTCACCCCGGTCGGGCACGGCCTGGCGTGGTTCTTCACCACGGTGGGCGGCGGCCTGGCGTGGTTCTTCACCCGGCTGGGCGCGGGCCTCGGAGTCATCGGCGGCTGGGTGGGCAAGGCCTTGTTCGTCTGGCCGTGGGTGGCGCTGTGGCGGTACGTGCTCGTGCCCGTCGCCCGGTACGGGATCGGGATCCCCGCGGCCTGGGCGTACCGGTGGATCCTCACTCCGCTCGGCAAGGCCGTCGCCTTCGTGGCACGGTACGGGTTCGTGGTGCCGGCGCTCTGGCTCCACCGGGCGGTGCTCACCCCGCTCGGCCATGGGCTGACATGGCTGTTCACCGGTCTCGGCCGCGCTCTGGTGTGGCTGGCCGGAGCTCTGTTCGTCACGCCGTGGGTCGCGCTGTGGCGGTACGGGATCGTCCGGCCCCTCGGATGGCTGTGGCGGCGAGTCCTCGCACCGCTCGGGCGTGAGATCGCCGACGCCTTCCGGGTCTGCTGGCGCATCGCGGGGTTCATCTCCCGTGCGGTCGGCCGGGCACTCAAGTGGGTGGCCTGGAACCTCTTCGGGCGACCCGTGACCTGGTTCTACCGCTCCGTCTGCGCCCCCGTCGGGCACTGGGTCCGCGACCAGATCTGGGCACCGGCCAAACGGGCGGCCGTCGAGGCCGGGCGGGCCGCCCGGGGCGCGCTCCGCTCGGCACGCGCGACCGTGCGGCAGGCTCGCCGTGATGCCTGGCACGCGCTGGTCGGCGGACCCCGAGCGACCGAGCCCGGGGAACCGGTGGTGGCCTCTGCGCGTACTCTGGGTAGTACAACAACCGCCTCCGGCGTGGCGCCCGCACCCGAGATCTCCCTGCGAAAGCAGGGGTGAGCCGGCCGGGCCCCCCAGAGGCCACCCGTATTTCGTGGGCGGCGCTCCACCGCGCCCGCCCCGCACCGAGGAGAAGAACCACTGGGCAAGCGACAGCCCGAAGGCCCGCCGCCCGCACCGGCGGTGCAGCGCATCCGACTGCGCTACACCAAGCGCGGCCGCCTCCGGTTCACCAGCCACCGTGACTTCCAGCGCGCCTTCGAGCGTGCGCTGCGCCGCGCCGAGGTGCCCATGGCGTACTCGGCCGGCTTCACCCCGCACCCCAAGGTGTCGTACGCCAACGCCGCCCCCACGGGTACGGGCTCCGAGGCCGAGTTCCTGGAGATCGCGCTCACCGAGAAGCGTGACCCGGAGATCCTGCGGGTCCTGCTCGACGAGTCGCTCCCGGACGGCCTCGACATCACCGATGCCGTCGAGGCCCGTACCTCGGGACTCGCCGACCGGCTCACCGCCTCCGTGTGGGAGCTGCGGCTCGACGGCGTCACCGTCGAGGACGCGGAGAAGGCCGTCGAGGCCTTCCTCGCGGCCGACACCGTGGAAGTACAGCGCAAGACCAAGAACGGCATCCGCACCTTCGACGCCCGCTCGGCCGTCGCCGACCTCGTCGCGGACCGTCCACAGGCACGTCCCGAGCCCGCCGCAAGCGTCGGCTCCACCGGAGTGGCTGACGCCACGCAGCTTGCTGGGCCCCTGGACAATGCCTGTGCGATACTGCGGCTGGTTGTTCGGCACGTGACACCTGCCGTACGACCCGACGACGTCCTGTCCGGTCTCCGAGCTGTGGCCGACCTGGCGCCGCCGGTCCCCGCAGCGGTGACCAGGCTGGCGCAGGGGCTCTTCGACGAGGAGTCCGGCACGGTGACCGACCCGCTCGCGCCCGACCGCGAGGCAGTCACGGCCGCTCCACCCACGGCCGCCGCGACCGCCTCAGCGACGGCGCAGGGTGCAGGTTCCGCGTAGGGAGCGGTCGTTGTAGCGCAGCCCTGGAACTCGGGAGCCACCTGGGTCGGGCAGCGCACTGACCAGGAGACTTTCGCCAGGCCGTACGTACAGAACGCGTACGGAACCGGCGAGCCAGACATCAGCTCCCGTGCGGCGCCCGCGCCCCGGACGGCGGCACCGCGCATCTCGCGCGACAGTGCCGCCGGACCGGAACAAGGCGCGGCGCCCGGGAGCGTGACGGGAGAACCGCCCGCATGCTCGAGCAGCACGAAGAAAACACCGACAACAACGCACCTGGTGACAAGCTGCCGCCGCGCCGTCGGCGCCGCGCCGCTTCCCGCCCCGCCGGTCCGCCGGTGACGGCGGAGGTCGCCGAGACCGCGGCCGAGGTCGTCGTGGAGACGCCGGCCGCCGCGCCGGAGCCCACGGAGGAGCCGGCCGCCCCCGCGCGTACCCGCCGTCGCGCGACCCGTAAGGCCACGTCCGCGGAGCCGGTGGCCGAGGCCGCCGCAGAGGCCGCGCCGGCCGAGGCCCCCGTCGAGGAGCCCGCCGCCCCCGCGCGTACCCGCCGTCGTGCCACCCGCAAGGCCACGTCGCCGGAGCCGGTCGTCGCGGCCGAGACCGAGGCTCCCGCCGAGGTCGCGCCGGTCGTGGAGGAGGCTGCGGTCGAGGAGCCCGCCGCGCCGGCGCGTACCCGTCGCCGTGCCACCCGTAAGGCCACGTCCGCGGAGCCGGTCGTTGAGACCGCCGGTGAGAGCCTGCCGTCGGAGACCGTCGCGCAGATCACCGCCGAAGAGGCCGAGCCCGAGGTCGTCGCCGCCGAGAAGGCAGCCACCCGGGGCCGTACCCGCCGTCGCGCGTCCTCGCCGCAGTTCACCGCCGAGCCGGTCTCCGCCCCCAAGGCGGAGGAGGAGCCCCGCGGCCGCCGCGCCGCGCGCCCCGCCGTCGCCGTCTTCCAGGCCCCGGTCTTCACCGAGCCCATGTTCCAGACCCCGGAGACCGCGGCCGCCGCCGCTGCCGCCGAGGCCGTGGAGCCGGAGGAGGACGAGGAGGAGACGGTCGAGGCCGAGGAGACCACCGCCGTCGTCGAGACGGTCGAGCGCCCCGAGCCCGCCGGCCGCCGTCGTCGCCGCCGTCGTGGCGAGCCCGCCGAGCCCGTCGCCGTCGAGCCGGTCCCCGCCACCGTCGCCGACGAGCCCGAGGTCGAGGCCGAGGAGCCCGAGGCCGAGGCCGAGGAGTCCGACGAGTACGAAGACCGTCCGTCCCGTCGTCGTCGCCGTGGCGGCCGTCGCCGTCGTCGCGGTGAGCTCGCCGAGGCGGAGGACACCGAGGAGAGCGAAGAGGCGGAGGAGGCCCGCGCCGAGGACGAGGAGTCCGAGGAGGAGGCCGAGGAGTCCGACGAGTACGAGGGCGGCACCTCCACGGGCGGCAGCAGCAGCTCCCGTCGCCGTCGCCGTCGTCGCCGCCGCAGCGGTGACGCCTCCGGCGAGACCGAGGCGGGCGAGGAGGACGGCGTCCGTACGGTCGTCAAGGTCCGCGAGCCCCGCCCGGCCCGTGAGAAGGCCGAGCCGTCCGACGAGGTCCAGTCCATCAAGGGCTCGACCCGTCTGGAGGCGAAGAAGCAGCGTCGCCGCGAGGGCCGCGAGCAGGGCCGCCGCCGCGTCCCGATCATCACCGAGGCCGAGTTCCTGGCCCGCCGCGAGGCCGTCGAGCGCGTCATGGTCGTCCGCCAGAACGGCGAGCGCACCCAGATCGGCGTCCTGGAAGACAACGTGCTCGTCGAGCACTACGTCAACAAGGAGCAGGCCACCTCGTACGTCGGCAACGTCTACCTGGGCAAGGTCCAGAACGTGCTGCCGTCCATGGAGGCCGCCTTCGTCGACATCGGCAAGGGCCGCAACGCCGTCCTGTACGCCGGTGAGGTCAACTTCGAGGCGCTCGGCATGGCCAACGGGCCGCGCCGCATCGAGACCGCCCTCAAGTCCGGCCAGTCGGTCCTCGTCCAGGTGACGAAGGACCCGATCGGCCACAAGGGCGCCCGCCTGACCAGCCAGGTCTCCCTGCCGGGCCGTTACCTCGTGTACGTCCCCGAGGGCTCGATGACCGGCATCAGCCGCAAGCTCCCGGACACCGAGCGCGCCCGGCTGAAGACCATCCTCAAGAAGATCGTCCCCGAGGACGCGGGTGTCATCGTGCGCACCGCCGCCGAGGGCGCGAGCGAGGACGAGCTGCGCCGTGACGTCGAGCGTCTGCAGGCCCAGTGGGAGGACATCCAGAAGAAGGCGAAGAACGGCAACGCTCCGACCCTTCTCTACGGTGAGCCGGACATGACCGTCCGCGTCGTCCGCGACATCTTCAACGAGGACTTCTCGAAGGTCATCGTCAGCGGCGACGACGCGTGGGAGACCATCCACGGCTACGTGAACCACGTCGCCCCGGACCTGACCGACCGCCTGTCCAAGTGGACGAGCGAGGTCGACGTCTTCGCGACGTACCGGATCGACGAGCAGCTGATGAAGGCGCTGGACCGCAAGGTCTGGCTGCCGAGCGGTGGCTCGCTGGTGATCGACAAGACCGAGGCGATGATCGTCGTCGACGTCAACACCGGCAAGTTCACCGGTCAGGGCGGCAACCTCGAAGAGACCGTGACGAGGAACAACCTCGAAGCGGCCGAGGAGATCGTGCGCCAGCTGCGCCTGCGCGACCTGGGCGGCATCGTCGTCATCGACTTCATCGACATGGTCCTGGAGTCCAACCGCGACCTGGTGCTGCGTCGCCTCCTGGAGTGCCTGGGCCGTGACCGGACCAAGCACCAGGTGGCCGAGGTCACCTCGCTCGGCCTGGTCCAGATGACCCGTAAGCGGGTCGGCCAGGGTCTCCTCGAGTCCTTCTCCGAGACCTGCGTCCACTGCAACGGGCGTGGCGTGATCGTGCACATGGAGCAGCCGACCGCCCCCGGCGGCGGTGGCGGCGGCAAGCGCTCGAAGAAGCGTGGCCGCGGCGGTGCCGAGCACCACGAGCACGAGCACGAGCACGTCGAGGCCGTGGAGACGGACTCCGAGACCGAGACGGTCGAGACCGAGGCCGAGGTGGCCGCGGAGATCGCCGCCCCGGTGGCCGTGGAGGAGCCCTTCCGCGCCGACGAGGAGCTGTACAGCAGCGCCGCCGAGGCCGAGGCCGCCGCCACGCGTGGTCGCGGCCGCCGTCGGGCGACCCGCAAGGTGTCCGCGCCGGCCGGTCCTCCGGTCGCCGCTGCCCCGGTCGTGGTCGAGGAGCCGCAGCCCGTCGCCGAGACGGTCGTCGAGGCCCCGGTGGCCGAGGCCGCCCCGGTCGTCGAGGCGGCTGCCCCGGCTCCCCGTGCCCGCCGCCGCGCCACCCGCAAGGCGACGGCCCCTGCCGGTTCGCCGGTCGCCGCGGAGCCGGTCGTCGAGACCGTCGTCGAGCCGGTCGCCGCCCCGGAGCCGGTCGTCGAGGCCGAGCCCGAGGTCGCGCCCGTCGTCGAGGAGGCCCCCGTGGCCGCCCCGCCGAGGGCCCGCCGCCGGGTCGTCCGTAAGGTGACCGCTCCCGCCGGCTCGCCCTCGGGCGCCGAGGAGGCCGGCGTCCTCGTGGTCGAGACCCCGGCCGCCGCCCCGGCACCGGTCGAGGCGCCCGCCGCCGAGGCCGAGGCCGAGGCTCCCGCCCCGGCCAAGAAGACGGCCGCCCGCAAGACGGCCAAGAAGGCCACCGCGAAGAAGGCCGCCACCAAGAAGACGGCGACGACCAAGAAGACCGCGGCGAAGAAGACGACTGCGAAGAAGGCGGCCACCAAGAAGACGGCCGCCCCCGCGCAGGACTGACACGGCCGGGGGGGGGGGGGCCCCGGGGGGGGGCCCGGGCCCCCGGCCCCCCCGACTGGTCGTACGTCGAGCCGCCCGGTTTTGTACGGATCGCCTTCCAGCAGGTGCCCGAGGGCAAGGCCGTCAAGAACCGGCTCCATCTGGATCTGGAGGCGCCCGGGCTGGACGCGGCGGCCGACGAGGCGACCGCCCTCGGCGCGACCCGTGTCGGTGGCATCGTCACCGACCCGCAAGGGGCCTTTCAGGTGATGCGTGACCCCGAGGGCAACGAGTTCTGCTTCGTGTCGGGCTGAGAAGGGCGGTACGCGGGCAGAATCCTCCCGTCCGTCCGTGTCTGCGCCGTCGAGCGTCGGAGGAGGAGGTCCGCGTATGTCCACGCGTTCCACCCGGGTCCCCCGGGACGCCGTCCACCATCCCCTCTTCGCGCGCTTCTACGCGCGGTTCAGCGTCTCCGCGGATACGAAGGGCGGCATCGGCGCCCTTCGTACGGAGTTGCTGACCGGCCTGTCGGGTCGGGTCATCGAGATCGGCGCCGGGAACGGGCTGAACTTCGCGCACTATCCCGGCACCGTGTCCGAGGTCGTGGCCATCGAACCCGAGCGCCATCTGCGGACGTTGGCGGCCGATGCCGCCCTGCGCGCCGATGTGCCGGTGGACGTGGTGCCGGGTGCGGCGGAGGCGCTGCCTGTGAAGAGCGAGGCGTTCGACGCGGCGGTGGCCTCGCTGGTGCTGTGCACCGTACGGGATGTGCCGCGCGCGCTCGCCGAGCTGCACCGCGTGCTGCGCCCGGGTGGTGAACTGCGCTTCTTCGAACACGGGTTGGCACCGTCTCCCGGAATGGCCCGGGCGCAGCGCGCCCTGGACCGCACGGTGTGGCCGCTGTTGTTCGGCGGCTGTCACACGGCGCGCGATCCGCTGACGGCGATCGAGGCGTCGGGGTTCGAACCGATCACCCACCGCCGGTTCACCGTGCCGGAGAAGGGGGCCCGACTCCCCTCCTCGTACTGCGTGTTGGGCTCGGCACGACGGATCTGAGGGGCTGTCGGCCCAGTGGCTGCGTGCTCGGCAGCGCGGCTCCGCTCTCGGCTCATCGGCTCCACTGGCGCAGCTCGGCGGCGATGACGCGGACGTCGGCCTCGCCCTTCTTGACCAGGCGGGCCAGATCGCGGACCTGTTCGGGCGAGGTGACGACCTTCAGACCGCTGGCGACGAGATAGCCGTAGGCCACGGCCGAGGCGAACATCGCGTTGGAGTGCTCCAAGGCAGGGATGTGCAGGAGGAGTTGGAGCAGGGCGGCGGCGCGGGCGTGCGGGTCGCTGTAGACGGGCACGCCGAAGATCTCGGCGTCGTGCCGGCCGACCGCGGCGACGAGCGCGCCCCAGTCGGTGACCTGGGGGTCGCCGGGCGTCTGGTGTTCGGCGACCATGAGCAGCCAGGAGATGTCGACCGTGAGGCTCATGCGGTGCGGCCACGCTCCGAGCCGAACTCCTCGGAGAACACGCCCTCGTACTGCCTCATGAAGTCGGCGGCCGCCTCCACGAAGGCCCGCCCCGACTCGCCCGCGTCCTGCTGGACGAGCTCCTCGATGTAGCGGTTGACACTCACTCCGCGCTGTTGTGCCCTTCGGCGGGCCGTGTCGGCGGTAGTTTCGTCCACACGTACGTTCAGCTGAGTCTTGGCCACACGACCACGCTAGCGCCGGTGCGCTAGCACCGACAAGGGGAGCCGCCATGGCATTACCGTTCCGCTTCGCGGTCACCATGCTGACGCCCGGGACGGGCAAGGAGTGGCGCTCACGCTGCCGGCGCGCCGAGGAGCTCGGCTACGACCTGATCCTGGTTCCGGACCATCTGGGGATGCCCGCTCCCTTCCCCGCCCTGGTGGCCGCCGCCGAGGCCACGACGCGGCCGCGCGTGGGGACCTTCGTCCTCAACACGGGCTTCTGGAATCCGACGCTGCTGGCCCGCGAGGTCACCACGACGAACGCCCTGACCGGCGGCCGACTGGATCTGGGACTGGGCGCGGGCTATGTGCGCGAGGAGCACGAGCGGGCGGGAATCGACTTCCTCCCGCCGGGCCGGAGGGTCGACCATCTCACCCGTACCGTCGAGGAGTTGGACCGGATCCTGGGCGCCGAGGACGGGAATCGCCCGCCGCTGCTGATCGGCGGCAACGGCGACCGCGTGCTGCGTCTCGCCGCCCGCCACGCCGACGTCATGGCGTTCACCGGCGGACGCACCGAGGCCGGCCGTGTGGAGGTCCTGTCCCCCGAGGAGATGGACGAGCGGGTGGCCACGTACCGCCGCTTCGAGAAGGAGGCCGACCGCGTCGCCCCGGCCGAGCTGAATCTGCTGCTCCAGCGGGTCGTCGTGACCGACGACCGGGCGGCGGCGGTGGCCGACTTCATGCCGTACGTGTCCCATCTGAGCGAGGAACAGGTGCTGGAGCTCCCGCTGCTCGTCGTCGGCAGCGTGCGGGAGATCGCGGACCAGCTGCGCGAGCAGCGCGAGCGGTACGGATTCTCGTACGTCACCGTCATGGACAACGCCATGGAGACGTTCGGACCGGTGATCGAGGAGCTGCGCACGGGCTGACACGACCCGGACAAGACACCCCTAGGCGCAGGAGGGGCACAGTCCTCGGTAGGTGACCTCGACCTCGGACACCGCGAAGCCGAACCGCTCCTCCGCCGGGAGGTCGGCCAGGAGATCGCCGGTCGGGTGGACGTCACGGATGGTGCCGCAGCCGGCGCAGACGAGGTGCTGGTGCGGCTGGTGCGCGTTCGGGTCGTAGCGCTTGGCGCGGCCCTCGGTGGAGACCTCGATGACCTCACCGAGGGAGACCAGCTCTCCCAGGGTGTTGTAGACCGTCGCCCGGGAGATCTCGGGGAGCCGCTGGGCCGCGCGGACGTGCACCTCGTCGGCCGTGAGGTGCACATGGTCGCCGTCGAGGACCTCCGCGACGACGCGCCGCTGCGAGGTCATCCGCCAGCCACGCCCACGCAGTCGCTCCAGCAGGTCGCTCATGTCGGTTCACCCATTCAGCTCGGACTTCGGCGGGACACACGACGTTCACCAGGGGACGTCAGGCTCCGATGGGATAGAGGGTTGGCGCGCTTCTTGACTTGGACTCTGTCTATCGTAGGATCTATTCCGGCAATAGCCAAGGGACAAGATGGCTCCGGTCGGGTGGCACAACCGCCTCCGGGGTCGCCCCGGCTGAGCACCGCGATCCGCCCCGTCCGGAAGGATTCCCATGTCCGAGAACCACGATGCAGTCGTCACCGACGCGAAAGCCGAGGGAGCGGGTGGCTGCCCGGTCGCGCACACCGCGCGTGCCGCGCACCCGACCCAGGGCGGCGGAAACCGCCAGTGGTGGCCGGAGCGGCTCAATCTGAAGATCCTTGCCAAGAACCCCGCCGTGGCGAACCCGCTCGGTGAGGAGTTCGACTACGCCGAGGCGTTCAAGGCCCTCGACCTCGCGGCCGTCAAGCGCGACATCGCGGAGGTCCTCACCACCTCGCAGGACTGGTGGCCCGCGGACTTCGGCAACTACGGCCCGCTCATGATCCGTATGGCCTGGCACAGCGCCGGTACGTACCGCATCAGCGACGGCCGCGGCGGCGCCGGAGCCGGCCAGCAGCGCTTCGCGCCGCTGAACAGCTGGCCGGACAACGGCAACCTCGACAAGGCCCGCCGCCTGCTGTGGCCGGTCAAGCAGAAGTACGGCCAGTCCATCTCCTGGGCCGACCTCATGATCCTCACCGGCAACGTCGCCCTGGAGTCGATGGGCTTCGAGACCTTCGGCTTCGCCGGCGGCCGCGCCGACGTGTGGGAGCCCGACGAGGACGTGTACTGGGGCCCCGAGACCACCTGGCTCGGCGACGAGCGCTACACCGGTGACCGCGAGCTGGAGAGCCCCCTCGGCGCGGTCCAGATGGGCCTCATCTACGTCAATCCCGAGGGCCCCAACGGCAACCCGGACCCGATCGCAGCGGCCCGCGACATCCGCGAGACCTTCCGCCGCATGGCGATGAACGACGAGGAGACCGTCGCCCTCATCGCCGGTGGTCACACCTTCGGCAAGGCGCACGGCGCCGGCCCGGCGGAGAACGTCGGCGCCGACCCCGAGGCCGCGCCGCTCGAGGCCCAGGGCCTCGGCTGGGCGAACGCCTACGGCACCGGCAAGGGCGGCGACGCGATCACCAGTGGCCTCGAGGTCACCTGGACCACCACGCCCGCGCAGTGGAGCCACGACTTCTTCAAGCACCTCTTCGAGTACGACTACGAGCTCACGAAGAGCCCGGCCGGTGCTCACCAGTGGGTCGCGAAGGACTCCGAGGAGATCATCCCCGACGCCCACGACGCGTCGAAGAAGCACCGCCCGACGATGCTCACCACCGACCTGTCGCTGCGCTTCGACCCGGTCTACGAGCAGATCTCGCGCCGCTTCTACGAGCACCCGGAGCAGTTCGCGGACGCCTTCGCCCGCGCCTGGTACAAGCTGACGCACCGCGACATGGGCCCGGCCGTGCGCTACCTCGGCCCGGAGGTCCCCTCCGAGGTGCTGCTGTGGCAGGACCCGCTGCCGGCGCGCGAGGGCGAGCTGATCGACGCCGCGGACATCGCCTCCCTCAAGGAGCAGATCCTCGGCTCGGACCTCACGGTCACCCAGCTGGTCTCCGCGGCCTGGGCCGCGGCCTCCTCATTCCGCGGCAGCGACAAGCGCGGCGGCGCCAACGGCGGCCGCATCCGCCTGGAGCCGCAGCGCAACTGGGAGGTCAACAACCCGGACGAGCTGGCGCAGGTGCTGCGTACGCTCGAGGGCATCCAGGAGTCCTTCAACTCCGCGGGCGGCAAGCAGGTCTCGCTGGCCGACCTGATCGTGCTCGCCGGCTCCGCGGCTGTCGAGAAGGCGGCCAAGGACGGCGGCCACGACGTCGAGGTGCCGTTCACGCCGGGCCGTGTCGACGCCGCGCAGGACCAGACGGACGTCGAGTCGTTCGCCGCGCTCGAGCCGGCCGCCGACGGCTTCCGCAACTACGTCGGCAAGGGCAACCGTCTTCCGGCCGAGTACCTGCTGCTCGACAAGGCGAACCTGCTGACCCTGAGCGCCCCCGAGCTGACGGTCCTCGTCGGTGGCCTCCGTGTCCTGGGCGCCAACCACGCCCAGTCCAAGCACGGCGTCCTGACGAACAAGCCGGGCACGCTGTCCAACGACTTCTTCGTCAACCTGCTCGACCTGGGCACGACGTGGAAGTCGACGTCCTCGGCGCAGGACGAGTTCGAGGGCCGCGACGCGGCGGGCGAGGTCAAGTGGACCGGCACCCGCGCCGACCTGGTCTTCGGCTCGAACTCCGAGCTGCGCGCGCTCGCTGAGGTCTACGCGAGCGACGACGCGAAGGGGAAGTTCGTGAACGACTTCGTCGCGGCGTGGACGAAGGTCATGGAGCTGGACCGGTTCGACCTCGTCTGATCGCGAAGCACGGGCCCTGAGGCCCGGCCGTGATGTCCAGGCCTGCCCCTCCGGGCAGGCCTGGACTGCTGTCCGCCCGTATGGCGAAACAGGGTCGACGGCCTGCCCGAGCCGGTGGTGGGATGCGGATCATGACCGAACCGCGTATCCGGACCGCCACCCCTGCCGACCTCGACGCCGTCCTCGCCTTCTGGAAGGTGGCCGCCGAGGGCACCAGCATCAGCGACGACCGTGACGGCATCGACCGGCTCGTCGCCCGCGACCCCGAGGCCCTGATCCTCGCCGAGCGCGGCGACGAGCTCGCCGGCACGGTGATCGCCGGCTTCGACGGCTGGCGCTGCCATCTCTACCGGCTCGCCGTCCACCCGGACCACCGTCGCCGGGGCGTGGGCGGGGCGCTGCTCGCGGCGGCCGAGGAGCGTTTCGTACGACTCGGCGGGCGGCGGGTGGACGCCATGGTCCTCGACCACAACGAACTCGGGCAGCACGCCTGGCGTGCGGCGGAGTACGGCCCCCAGCAGCAGTGGACCCGCTGGGTGAAGCCGCTGCCGGCCACCCCACGTGGGTGAGGCCGCTTTGCCCGTCCTTTACCATGGGTACTTCTTCCCTCCCGCACGATCGAAAGGTGTGAGCGTCCGCCCATGGGCGAGCCTCCCAGTACCAAGCGCGCGATCCCTCTTCCCGTGACTGATCATGGGACGGAGGTGAACCGATGATCGAAGTGCTTCTGCTCGTGGTGGCGCTGCTGCTCTCGCTCGCGTGTGGCGCCTTCGTCGCGGCCGAGTTCTCGCTCACCACGGTCGAGCGGTCCGAGCTCGAACAGGCCGTGGAGCGGGGCGAGCGGGGCGCGGCGAGCGCCCTCAAGGCCGTCAAGTCGCTCACCTTCCAGCTCTCCGGCGCCCAGCTCGGCATCACCGTCACCAACCTGATCGTCGGCATGCTCTCCGAGCCCTCGATCGCCAAGCTGATCCGCGGCCCGCTCGAGGACCTCGGTATCTCCGCCTCGGTCGCCTCCTCGGTCGCCCTGGTCATCGGCACCGCCCTGTCGACCGTCGTCCTGATGGTCGTCGGCGAGCTGGTCCCGAAGAACTGGGCGATCTCCTCGCCGCTGGCGATCGCCAAGCGGGTCGCCACACCGCAGCGCGTGTTCACCGCTGCCTTCAAGCCGCTGATCAGCCACCTCAACAACACCGCGAACCGGATCCTGCGCCGGCTCGGCATGGAGCCGACCGAGGAACTGGCATCGGCCCGCTCCCCGAAGGAGCTCGTCGCGCTGGCCCGCCACTCCGCCAAGGAGGGCGCCCTGGAGGCGGACACCGCCGAACTGTTCGTCCGGACGCTGAACCTGGCCGAGCTGACCGCGGAGAACGTGATGACCCCGCGTGTCCAGGTCACCGCCCTCGAGGTGCAGGCCACCGCCGAGGACGTCGCCAACGCGACCCGCGCCACCGGCCTGTCCCGCTTCCCCGTCTACCGGGGCAGCCTCGACGCGGTGGTCGGCATCGCCCACATCAAGGACGTCCTGGCGATACCGGCCGACGAACGGCCCCGCCGCCGCATCGGGGACATGCTGCGCGAGCCGCTGCTCGTCCCGGAGACGCTGACCGTCGACCGACTGCTCGACCGACTGTCCGGCAAGCAGACGATGGCGGTCGTCATCGACGAGTACGGCGGTACGGCCGGCGTCGCGACACTGGAGGACATCGTCGAGGAGGTCGTCGGCGAGGTGCGCGACGAGCACGATCCGCACGAGACTCCGGACCTCGCTCGGGCGGGCACGGACGCGGACGGCCGTGAGCTCTGGTCCGCCGACGGCGCCGCGCGCACCGACCAGCTGGAGGCCATCGGCCTGCGGGTGCCGGACGGTCCGTACGAGACTCTGGCGGGTGTCCTCGCCACCGCCCTGGGGCGGATCCCCGCCGTCGGCGACAGCGTGGAGCTGGCCGGCTGGGAGCTGGACGTGGTGGACGCCTCCGGGCGCCGGGCCGCGCGGGTGCTGATGCACGCGCCGTCCGCCGAGGGGTCCCACGAGACCGAGGAGACGGGCCGATGATCGCGATCCAGCTGTTGATCGGCTTCCTGACCCTGGTCGTGAACGCCTTCTTCGTCGGCGCGGAGTTCGCCCTGATCTCCGTACGCCGCAGTCAGATCGAGCCCGCCGCCGAGGCCGGGGACCGAAGGGCGCGCAGCGTCATATGGGGCCTCGAGCACGTCTCGGCGCTGCTCGCCGCGGCCCAGCTCGGCATCACGCTGTGCACCCTGGTGCTCGGCATCGTCGCCGAGCCCGCCATCGCGCATCTGCTCGAACCCGTCTTCGACGCGGTCGGCGTGCCGCACGGCCTGGTGCACCCGATCTCGTTCGTGATCGCGCTGTCCGTGGCGACCTATCTGCACATGCTGCTCGGCGAGATGGTCCCGAAGAACATCGCGCTGGCCGAGCCGACCCGCTCGGCGCTGGCCCTCGGCCCGCCGCTCGTGGCGATCGCCCGGGCGCTGCGCCCGGTGATCTTCACGATCAACGCCTTCGCCAACGCGATCCTGAAGCTGCTGCGGGTGGAGGTCAAGGACGAGGTCTCGGCGACCTTCTCCGACGACGAGCTGGCCAGGATGGTCACCGACGCGGGCGTCACCGGGCTGCTCGACGACCGTACGGCGGAGCGCCTGCACGACGCCCTCGAACTGGGCCGCCGCCCGGTGCGGGACGTGGTCATGCCGGTGGAGAAGGTCGTGTACGCGGCGGTCGGCACGACGCCCGAGGAGCTGGAGGAGCTCTCCGCCGAGTCCGGCTTCTCCCGCTTCCCGGTGGTCGACACGAGCCGCCGGATCCTGGGCTACCTGCATGTGAAGGACGCCCTGGACGCGACACCGCGCGACCTCCCCTTCCCGGTATCGGCCATGCGGCCGATCGCCCGGGTCCGGGCGGCCACGCCGATGGACGACGTACTGACGGCGATGCGCCGCAGCCGTACGCACCTGGCCGCGGTCCTGGACGACGACGGCAAGCTGGCCGGCCTGGTCACGATGGAGGACGTCCTGCGGGAGCTGGTCGGTCGGCCGACCGCGCCGTAACGGTGATGGTCCGGAGCCCCCGGGGCGCGGGGGCCGGCCCGGGGGGCCCGGGGGGAGGGCGAC